>JAZRHU010000068.1:0-3189 GCA_045644945.1 Candidatus Fimimonas sp.
AAATTGTCTTGGCGGGTTTTGATGATAAAAATCTTCTATCTGCTTTGCATAAGAGAGTACGGACGCTTTATAATCTTCAAAAGTTACCGTATATGTAGAGCCGTCCTGTGTGCGAATGATAATATTTTTATCTTCATGAATTATGTCAAAATCTATTCCATTTGGACAGCCGCTGATGGTCACGCTCGTTTTATCTTGTGATGGAATTAAAAAGTGTCCGCAACAAGGGATCATTTGCTCTTCTGCACCGAGAAAATGATTTTCAAATAATGAGTGTAAGAAGCGATAAGCAGAAGCACTTACACACCAATCTGAATCGTCATTTGACAGATTACACTCATCAATTTTGAAAACAACTTTTCCATGCACGCAATAGTCATAAACTTGATCTTTTTGCGTGTCGCCTAAAAAATGCAAATCTGTTGCATATAACTCCATACTATCACTTCCTTTCTCGATATGTTATACTAAACTGCTGCAAAACAAACTTTTGAGTTCTGCTCAAAATCATTATTAGTCCCAACGCAAACTTGGGGCATTTTTTAATTTTGAATACAGTTCGCCCCACGGATTTTGCAGTTATTTCCTTGTCAGACAAACGATACTTTCACTGTGGTATGTTGTTTGAAATGTTATGTCACAAGTCTACTTGGTAAACGTGTAGTCAAAGTAAATTTTTGCCTATTTTGTGCCAAAAACGTACTTGGTTTGGGAGTGGAATTTTTCTCCCTTTTTCAAGATGGGTTTGCGGTAGTTATCGTGGTTGATAGCATCGGGCCAAAATTGTGTTTCCAAGCAAAAACCGCTACGCTTGGGGTAGGTAGCTTTGCCCGTTTGACCACCAAGAAAGTTTCCGCTGTAAAATTGCACACCGGGCATATCTGTGTAGCAATCCAACGTGATGCCCGTTTTGTTGGAGTAGGCATGCGCGCAATGGCTTCCGTTCAAGCAAAAATTGTGGTCGTAGCCACCGCCGTTTTGTAGTTGTGGGTGGTCTGCATCAATGTCCTGCCCAATGGCCTTTGGAGTGCGAAAATCAAATGGTGTACCCGACACACTTGCTTGCGCTTGTGGTATCAATGTTTGGTCAATTTCCAAGTACGTGTCCGCGAAAATTTGCAAAACGTTGTCCAAAATGCTACCATCTTGTTGGCCGTTTAGGTTAAAGTAGGTGTGGTTTGTTGGATTGAACAAAGTGGTGCCGTCTGCTTGTCCAAAGTACTCGATACAAAGAGTTTTGCCAACAACGGTGTATTTTACGCAGTAGTCCACTTGGTGTGGGTATCCTTGGTCGAGGTGATGGCTTGTTGCGTGCATTGTGATGCAGTTTTCGCCCACTGTCACGTCGTACACCTTTTTGTGGAAGCCATCAAATCCGCCATGCAAGTGGTTTGGCCCATTGTTGCAATCAAGTGTGTAGTCTACGCCATCCAAAGTGAATTTGCCCTTGGCAATGCGATTGCCACATCTGCCTACCACGCAACCCATGTAGTCCCCTTTGGCACTAACTGTGTCTTGTGGATTGGTCATGCCAAGTGCCACGTCCACCATGTTGCCGTTTTTGTCCGGCGCAAGCAACTCGATGACAGTTGCCCCCAATTGGGAAATGGTAACGGAAATGCCGTCACTAAGAGTGTAGGCGTAGATTTCTTGACCATTGTAGTTTCCAAAAAGTTTTTTTGTTATCATGCGTGCTCTCCCAAGGTGCATCATGCACCAGTCTGTACAACAATTATACTACTTGCGCACGATTTTGTCTATATATTATTTTATATCCTACATCTATCGACAAAGTTTTTGCTCAGCAAAAGCAATAAAAGTTGTTGCGGAGGGCATCAAGTTAGGTTTGCGCAACACAATCACGCAAAATTGAACAAAAAAGGACATCGCCCATTGGGAGATGCCCTTCGTGTTTTTTGCTCGTATTATTTTTTGTTTTTGATGAGTGTGATAACTTGCAAAACGCCTTCCAAAATGAGTGCGATACCGAGCACAATAAACAACCAATCAACTACTTTAAATCCGCTAAAGATAAGCAATCCGCCAACAATAACGGAAACAAGCAATTTTACAAGGTCAACCTTGTCCTTTTTGCTCTTGGAGTAGTCGGCAAGTGCGGACAAAATCAGCATCACGCCAAACACCAACATTGCAATTTCGATAAGTGTCCAGCCAAACACGATGATAGCCGCACCAATCGCGATGTACACAATGCCAGGTACTGTGTTTTTGTTGGTAACTTGGATGATACCATTGATGATGAACACAACACCAACGGCTGTCAAAATCCAGTTTACGATACCCGCTTTGAAGTAAGCAAACAATGCGCCCACAACAATGTAGAGCAATGCGTTTAGTAGTCTTTTGTCAATTTTCATACATATTCTCCTTGTTTTGTACTAAAGTTTGTTGCCACAACAATTTGCTGTGGCAAGGGTGATGTTTTACGCGTTTTTCATCACTGCAGATTGCACAGTGTCGGCAATTTTTTCGGCAGCATCAAAGCACGCCTCGAAGCAACGGTAAATGTCTCGCCACTCGATGATGGTGCGAGTGTCTGCATCACTGCAGGAAAGGTTGCGTACCGCTTGGATGTAGAGATGGTCGCCCTTTTCCTCCAAGTCGTTGATTTTGATGAGCAAGTCCTTCAAGGTGGTGGACTTTTTGAAGTTGGCAAATTCCTTCAATGCGGAAACAACCTCTTCGCAACACTGGATGATGAGATCTACAAAATCCATTGCATCTTCGCGGAGTTTGGTGATGTTTGCCATGTAAAGGAAGATGATAACGCTTTCTACCTTGTCAGCAAGGTCGTCTACCACGTGGGAAAGTGTAAACAAATCTTCTCTTTCGATGGGTGGCAAAAACTCGTGGATCAATGCGGAAATTAGTCCGTGCTTGATGCGGTCGCAATCATGCTCCAATGTGTGCATTTCCAATTGTTTGTCGTGCAATGTTTCGGCAGCAAAGTTCAAAAAGGTTTCCTTCAAGAGGTGTGCTTCCTTCAAGGAGAACTCTGCCATGGTTACCAAATTTTCGAAGTAGTTGAATTTTTTTGTCTTTTTCATAGGTGCACCTCGCTAAAAAATCAATACAAAAAGTTTTGTCATCAAAAAGCCAATCAAGCCACATCCGGGGAAGGTAAGTAGCCAAGTTAGTACCATTTCCTTTACGACCGACCAGTTAACC
>JAZRHU010000069.1:0-43923 GCA_045644945.1 Candidatus Fimimonas sp.
TGCAAGTGGGTAAAGTATGGGGGATAGTTTTTTGAAAAGGTTTTGTTTCATTTTATCCTTATAAAGTGGTTTGGTTGAAATTGATTGACAAAGTTTACCAAATTACTTGATCTTGTTGATGTTTACAAAGAAAGTTTCGGGGAATACGTTGGCACTACTGGCATTTACAGCGATGATATCGTTGATGTAGTTGGTAACTTGTGCCATAAGTGTTGCATCGTCGAAAGTTTTTACGTTGATTCCGCAACCATCAACAACGGCAGACGTTGTGTTGGTAGCATTGAAGGATGGTGTTGCGCCTTGGGGAAGGTGATTTGCAACTGCATCAACGGCATCTTGAGTGTTTGCCTTGACGTAGTTAGTTGCACCTTGCATTGCCTCCACAACGGCCTTGACAAGGTTGATGTCCCTTTCGATGATGGAAGCTTTGACAACCAACACAGCTTGTGGGTAGCGTCCATAAACATCGTGGAGTGCGCCCACCTTTTTGATAACGGGTGCTTTGCCTGTGATTGTGGATACGGCTGGCTCGGGGGCAACAACGTAGTCAACGGCATTTTCGCCGTTTAGAGATGCGGCAATTTCCGTACCGTTGATACCCTTGAGATACACGTTTTCGCTTGTATGTTGGGAAGCGTCTTCGGTGTAGGCAAGGCCCACCTTTGAAAGAAGCGCCTTGGTGGTAAGCCCGGGAACGGCAGCAAGATTAACAACGGCAATGGACTTGCCTTTGAGTTGAGCGCTGGCGTTGTCCGCTGTGATTGCTGTTTCGTTTTTGCCCAAAAAATACAAGTTACCATGTGTTACAACGGCTACCATCTTGTACTCGTCGCCACCACCAATAAGCTTGGATGCAAGGTTTACTGGTAGCAATGCAAAGTCGGCATGATTGTTCAAGTTGCCAACAACGTGGTTTTTGATGTCGTCAGAGGCAACAACTTTGTATGTAAATGTGTTGTCGAATTGCATGTTTTTGGCCATGAGTTCGCTAATTGCCAAAGCTGGAGCGCCATCGGGTGCAACCATTGTGTAAGATTGGGGGTCGCTTGGTTGGTCGCACGCAACAAACGTTGCCGTTAAAACAAAAATAAGTAGTAGTAATGCGATAAGTTTTTTCATAGTTAATCTCCTCGTTGTATGAAAATTTTATTTGATAAATTTTGTTTTAGCCGGGGAAACAATGCAAGAACAGGGCATATGTATTGCCACAATCCCTCAGTCAACTATCGTTGACAGCTCCCTTTACACAAGTGAGCCCCATTTATTGCGAAGCATTGTCCTGCCCAAAACGCAAAGATATTGGGGAAAATGGGCTTGGGATCAAACCACGCGCTCAGCAAAGAACCCTAATCTTTTGTCAGCATGCTTTTTGCTTGGACATTTGCAATGCGACCAAGGGCGCCTGTCAAGGCGGAAATTTGCTCCACAGTTCCTTTGACAATAAGTGCGATGACGTTTTTGCCACTTTCGTGGTCGGGGATACCCATACGTCCACAAATGATTTGGCCGTGGTTTGTGAGTGCGGATTGTACTTGTGGAACGGAATTGCTATCGCTTACAACAATTGCCACAACACCGGTTCTGTTCATGCTGGTTCTCCTTTGAAAAATAAAAATACCCTTTTCTCGATGAAAAGGGTAACGATTGCAAATATGAGTGAAACTTTACAAAAGAAACCATGCGCATTTTGCCACAATATTATGCTTTGTGAGCGTGAAATATTGTGAGAAGCAAGTTGAACTTTGTAAAAGGTTGGCTGTCAATTTGTTTAGTTAAATTGGGTAAGTGTTATTGTACCCTCTCCGTCACACAAAGTGTGCCACCTCTCCCAAAGGGCGAGGCTATTGGAGTAAATAGCACTGCGGTATGTTTATGTAAACAAGTTGAGAGCTTCACGATGTTGCAATCCGTCTCGCCGAATTCATTGAGAAAGATTTTGTTTTGTGATTATATTATATACTACAACACTAAAATTGTCAAGAGATGCGCCTGTGGTAGTTTTGTTTGAGCCTGGCAACGTGCGGGATAGTTGCACAAAATTGCGTGGTAGAAACATCTTGCAAAGACCATCATCTTTAAGAAGCAATAACATGGTAACTGCCTAAAAACACATTTGGCAGTTGCACAAATGGACATGTGTAGATGTGTTCATTTGTTAGTTGGGAAAGCTTAGCACTTGGCAGTTATCTACTAGATAAGTGAGATATTCGCCATCGGTTGGCTTTCCCAAAAAGTAGCTTTGCACCACCATGCCCACACCGCCGTGAGCAACAATCAAAACGTTTTGGCCCTTGCAATTTTGCACCACGTAGTCCAAAAAATCGTAGACACGTGCTATAAAATCGAACAAGCTTTCCGCACGCTCGAAGGTTTGGTTGACGTTGGTGTTCCAAAATTTTCGAGAGCGCATCAGCATTGCTGACTCACCTTCGAATTCGCCAAAGTACCTTTCGGCAATGCGCTTGTCTGTTACAATTTGACTAGCATCCACCACCGCTTGGCATGTTTCAATTGCCCTACTAAGTGGGGAGCAAAACACCTTGTCAAATGTTACGCCTTGGAGGGACTTAGCCATTTGTTTGGCTTGGGCGCGTCCTGTGTCGTTAAGAGGGATGTCCGTTTGGCCTTGCATAAGTCCCAAAACATTCCACTCTGTTTGTCCATGTCGAATAAAGTAAATCATGGTTTAATGGTACAAAAATTTGCGGAATTTGTCAACAAAAAAGTCCCTGTGGGAATCACAGGGACTTTGATATTTTTTGTTGGTAGAATTAGTCAACTACAATTATTTGCTAAGTTCAGCAAAGTACTTGATTGTGCGAACCATTTGTGTTGTGTAGCTGTTTTCGTTGTCGTACCAGGAAACAACTTGTACTTCGTACAAACCATCGCCAAGAGGAGCAACCATTGTTTGAGTAGCATCAAACAAGGAACCGTAACGCATACCGATAACGTCGCTGGAAACGATCATGTCTGTGTTGTAACCGTAGGATTCGGAAGCAACGGACTTCATGTGAGCGTTGATACCTTCAGCTGTGAGGTCTTCTGCCTTTACAACTGCAACAAGGATTGTGGAAGAACCTGTGCATACAGGAACACGTTGTGCAGCACCGATGAGTTTTTTGTCAAGTTCTGGAATTACAAGACCGATAGCTTTTGCAGCGCCTGTTGTGTTAGGAACGATGTTTTGAGCAGCTGCGCGAGCACGACGAAGGTCACCCTTGCGGTGTGGACCGTCGAGAACCATTTGGTCGCCTGTGTAAGCGTGAACTGTGATCATGATACCGGAAACGATTGGAGCGTAGTCGTTCAAAGCCTTTGCCATTGGAGCAAGGCAGTTTGTTGTGCAGCTTGCTGCGGAGATGATTGTGTCATCAGCTGTCAAGATGTTTTCGTTAACGCCGTAAACAACTGTAGGAAGGTCCTTACCAGCAGGAGCGGAGATAACAACTTTCTTTGCGCCAGCGTTGATGTGAGCTTGGCTCTTGTCTTTGGAGCAGTAGAAACCTGTGCATTCCAAAACTACGTCTACCTTGTGCTTTTTCCAAGGAAGTTTAGCTGCGTCTTTTTCTGCATAAACTTTGATTTCTTTGCCGTCTACGATGATAACGCCTGGTTGAAGAACCTTTTTGCCATCTTCGGACATAACTGCATCGCGGTAGTCAACTGTGTGACCCATAGCAACGTAGTTGCCTTGAGCTGTGTCGTACTTCAAGAGGTGTGCAAGCATTTTTGGGCTTGTGAGGTCGTTGATTGCAACAATTTGGTAACCCTTTGCGCCAAACATTTGACGGAAAGCAAGACGACCGATACGTCCAAAACCGTTGATTGCAACTCTAACATTTTTTTGTGCCATTTGAGTAATCCTCCAAAAAATAATTTTATCGTAAATTGAACACTCTTTGCTTTACTAAAACAAAGGTGTGTGGTACAATACCTTTGTTATTATATCATAAGGGCAATTGATTTGCAATAAAAATCGTTAGGTTTTTCTTATAAATTTCCATTTTGCCCCATATAAAATCTATTTATAGCTATATTATGTTGGCAATACATAATATATTTGGAGGAGAATTATGCCACTTGTAACAACAAAAGAAATGTTCAAAAAAGCATACGAAGGCGGTTACGCTATTGGTGCTTTTAACGTAAACAACATGGAAATGATCCAAGCCATTGTAGAAGCTGCAAACGAATGCAAATCCCCTGTTATTTTGCAAGTATCTGCTGGCGCAAGAAAGTATGCTAACCCAACATACCTCATTCACCTTGTTAAAGCTGCAGTAGAAACAAGCGAAGTGCCCATTGCACTCCACCTTGACCACGGTGCTGACTTCGAAATTTGCAAAGCAAGTATCGATGGCGGTTTTACTTCCGTTATGATTGACGCATCTAGCAAACCTTGGGAAGAAAACATTGCTCTAACTCGCAAAGTTGTAGAGTACGCTCACGCACACGGTTGCGTTGTAGAAGCTGAACTTGGCAAACTTGCCGGCGTAGAAGACGACGTTAACGTAGATGCAGCTGACGCTATGTTCACAAACCCAGACGAAGTACAAGAGTTTGTTGAAAGAACAGGCGTAGACAGCCTTGCTATTGCTATCGGCACAAGCCACGGCGCATACAAGTTTAAGCCAGGTCAAGATCCAAAACTCCGTTTGGACATCTTGGACGAAATCGGCAAGCGTTTGCCAGAGTTCCCAATCGTACTCCACGGTGCAAGCTCCGTTCCACAAGACAAGGTTGCAATCGTTAACCAATTTGGTGGACACATGCCTGATGCTATCGGCATCCCCGAAAGCGAACTCAAAAAGGCAGCAGCTATGGCAGTTTGCAAGATCAACATCGACAGCGACCTTCGCGTTGCATTTACCGCTGCAATCCGCAAGCACTTTGCTGAACACCCCGACCACTTTGACCCACGTCAATACTTGGGCGATGCACGTGCTATGATGAAAGAAATGGTAAAGCACAAGATCATCAACGTGCTTGGTTCCGCAAACAAGGCGTAAAAATTTACAAATCAAAGGCGTTGACAAAAGTCGATGCCTTTTTTGTTATATATGATGAAAAAATTACTCTATTTTGGTATCTAGCTGGCTATACTAATATGCCTCCCTTGTGTAAAGGGAGGTGCTGAACCAATGTGAAGCGGAGGGATTGTAAAATCACCTTCAACCACAATCCCTCAGTCACCTACGGTGCCAGCCCCCTTTACACAAGGGGGCCTTTGTATAACTTTCCCGAAAACTCGTCATAAAATAACAGAACATAGCATTTATACAAAGTTGACAAGTAAATAACTTAACAGTATGGCAAAGTTTGGGCAAATAAGAAAAAAATAATTACTATACCACCGCCAAAATGCTTGATTGCATTGTCAAATTGTAGTACAATAGTTTTAGTAAAGGAGAAGGGCTATGAAAAAATCCGTTTGCACAATCCAATCTAAAAAAGTTGTTGCAATGGCTATCTATTCCCTTTTTGACATTGTTTTGTAGACGCTTTTGATTGCACTTGCCAATCGAGCGTTATTTTTTTAGTTTGTGTAGTAAATTCAACTGACACAAAATGCAAAACAAAACTACAAATATACAATCATACAAGGAGAAAACACAATGGAAAACGTTACAATCATCAACCATCCACTCATGTCACACAAAGTTGCATTGCTTCGCGACAAGAACACAAACACAAAGCAATTTAGAGAACTTGTTGAAGAAATTGCTACACTTTTGACATACGAAGCTTTCAAAGATATCCCAACTGAACAAATCATGGTAGAAACTCCATTGGAAGTTACTCCACAACAAGTAATCGTTGATAACTCCGTTGCAATCATCCCCATTTTGCGTGCTGGTCTTGGTATGGTAAACGGCGTACACACATTGTTCCCTACTGCTAAAGTTGGTCACATTGGTATGTACCGCGACGAAGAAACTTGCCAACCACAAGAATACTACTGCAAATTGCCACTCAACATCGAAGAAAAGGTTTGCATCGTGCTTGACCCAATGCTTGCAACAGGTGGTAGCGCTATTGCTGCAGTTGACCTATTGAAGGCAAAGGGCGTAAAACACATCAAGTGCATGCACATTATTGCTGCACCAGAAGGAATTGCAGCTTTGCACAACGCTCACCCAGACGTACAAATCTACTGCGCAACACAAGACAGACAACTTAACGAAGCAAGCTACATTTTGCCTGGTCTTGGCGATGCTGGCGACAGATTGTTTGGTACAAAATAGGTTTGATTGCTTAGTTAACATAAGACAGTTTAATAATCGCATTAAAAAAAGGACGAGAAATTTTTCTCGTCCTTTTGTAATTATTTTACGTTAGTCGGCTGTGTACATGATGCGACCGCAGTGTTCGCAACGCATAAGTCCGCCACGCTTTTGCATTTCCGTTTCCACAACACCAAGAGGCATGTCCATACGGCAACCACCACAGCGGTTTCCATCGGTAAGAGGTACAAAAACAGGGAATACCTTACCAGCGGAAATACGCTCGTACATTTCGAACAACTTTGGATCTAGTTGTGTTTTCAAAGCGTCCAACTTGGATTTGAGCTCCATTACGCGTGGTTTTACTGCTTCCTTTTGGTTTGCGAAGTCGTCGTTGGCAGTTTTAAGAGCCTTGGCAATTGCAACAAGTTTGGAGTTGATTTCGTCAAACTTTTTGGCAATTTCTTCACCTTCGCGAAGGATATCTTTGATTTCCCCTTCTGCAACGGAAAGTTGTTTGAGTTGTTCGTCCAACTTTTTGCTCATGTACTTGAGTTCGTCGCTACTTTCCACGTGGGACATTTCGTTGGAGAGTTCTTCGATAACTTTGCTGATTTTTGCAACAGTTTGTTTTGCTTGGGTAAGTTTTGTTTTGAGTTCGTTAGCTTTGGCATCAAAACGATTGAGAGTATCTTCGTAGTCTTGGCGAAGTGCCTTGTACTTTTTGATGTTTTGGTAAGCTTCGCTCTTGCGCAAGTCGCGTTCGATGCGGTTGAGTTCGCCATCAATTTTTTGGTACTCTAACATTTGTTTTTGAATCATTGTTGACCTCCTATATGTTCAAGGGCAAGGTTGATGTCGGAAAGTTTTTCCGCCACTTCCGCATCCCTGCATTGGGTTAGAATTTGAGTGTATTTGCGTTGTTCTTCCAAAAGGAATTTGACAAAATCCTGTGAGGGACTAGCAAGATTTGTAAAGCCAAACTTGAGTTGCAAAGGGCTAAGAACCATTTGCTCGGTGGACAGTTCTGCCACCATCAAGTCGTAGTACTTTGTGTCTTGAAATTTTACGTCAAGCGTAAGTTTGTAGTTGTTTGCAAGCAGGTATTTGCGCACGTCAATTTGGTTTCGCATGGGTTGCAATACCAAAAATTTGGGGAGACGTGTTGTGTTTTGCAAGATGGAGATGGTCTCGAGACCTCCCATGCCGGCAATGACTGCGCAGTCGCACACAACACTTTGAATGCCATCTTGGCAAACAAATTGACAACTGTGCATGTTTGCATTTGTGCAGTTATTTTTGGCTTTTGCAAGGCTTGGTGCAGAGATATCCATAAAGATGACCTTTTGCGCTTTGCCCATTTCCCACGCGCCAATACCGATGTAACCGTGGTCGCAACCAACGTCACAAAGGGTATCTACTTGGGGGATTGCTTGCACTATTTTGTTGAGTCTTGTTGTCATCTTAGTCGAGGTAGTCGCGCAACTTTTTGCTACGAGTTGGGTTGCGGAGCTTGCGGAGCGCCTTTGCTTCGATTTGGCGGATACGTTCACGAGTAACGTTGAACACTTTGCCAACTTCTTCCAAGGTGCGTTGTTTGCCGTCATCAAGACCGTAACGCAGACGGATTACCTTTTCCTCACGAGGGGTAAGCTTGTGCAATGTTGCAACAAGTTGTTCGTGGAGCATGGATTGTGCTGCCATGTCGCCAGGAGCAATTGTTTTGGTGTCTTCGATGAAGTCCACAAGATGAGAGTCTTCCTCTTCGCCAATTGGTGTTTCCAAGGATACTGGGTCTTGAGCAATCTTTTGGATTTCGATAACCTTTTCGGGAGTGATGCCCATGTATTCGGCAATTTCCTCTGGGGTGGGTTCGCGACCGAACTCTTGCAAAAGGGCACGTTGAGCGCGAACTTGGCGGTTGATTGTTTCCACCATATGTACAGGAATACGAATTGTGCGAGCTTGGTCGGCAATGGCACGTGTGATTGCTTGGCGAATCCACCAAGTTGCATACGTGGAGAACTTGAAGCCCTTGGTGTAGTCGAATTTTTCTACCGCTTTCATCAAGCCTACGTTACCCTCTTGAATCAAATCCAAGAAAAGCATACCACGGCCGATGTAGCGTTTTGCAATGCTTACAACCAAACGAAGGTTTGTTTCGCAAAGCTTGCGTTTTGCTTCGTCGTCGCCTTCCAAGATGAGTTTGGCAATTTCCACTTCCTCCTCGCTGGACAAAAGGGGCACTTTACCAATATCGCGAAGGTACATTTTTACAGGGTCATCGACAGAAACATCGCCAATGGACTTGTACAAAGCGGAGTTGTCCTTGTCCAAAGTGTCTACAATTGTGATGCCGTTTGTTTCCAAATACTTGTAGATTTCGGCATTTTGGTCAGCATTGAGGTCGAGTTTTTCCAACTTGACTTCCAACTCGTCAAATGTTACTTTGCCTGAACCAGTATTTTTGATGTCTTCCAAAATACCTTTCAAAAAATCTTGTGTGAGTTCCATAGTGCTCTCCTTTTTCTAAATAGAAGTTATCTTGGCGGAAATTTCCGCAAGTTTGTGCAAAAGTTCCACGTTTGTGGGATCTTTTTTCATTTGTGCTAGTAGTTTGTTCTTTTCTTTTTGTAGTTCTTCCACCAAAATTACGCGTTTGCACTCGGCAAAATACTGAACATTTTTGGAGTAGCGTTTTGGGGAAAAATCTACGTTGATAATTTGGTCGTACTCGTCTTGGGTGGCATTGGGGCAAACTGTGTACAGCATGTCCACAACGGGCTTTTCCCCTTTGAGTTTGCAATCGAACAGATAGTTGTACAAGTTGGACAAAAACAACGTGTCGCAACGAGGTTTTTCGTCAAGTGATGCGTAGTCCTGACCATATAGCAAGCAACTTGCCACAAAGAACTTGGCCTTGGTTTCTGGAGACATTGCAACGTCCGTTGGGGTTGCATCATCCGTTGATGCTTCCGATGGTTTTTCGGCAATCTTGCGCATAAAGTAGTCGGTGGAATAGCCCGTTTTTGCGGAAAGTACCGAAATGTAGTGGCGTTGGCGATTTTCGTCCAATTGACGAAGCATGATTATTGCGCCCTTGACGTACTTTGGCATAGCGTTGTTACGCACTGCTGGGTCGGAGCTGGCAATGTCAAACAAACTGTCCAACAGTTGAATTTTGTAGTCGGGCAAAGGCATTGCTTGCTCGATAAGCTTTTCGAAGGCATCACGGCCGTATGCCTTGATGTACTCGTCTGGGTCTTGGTTGTTTGGCACCGACATTACGCGAACTTCCAAACCGGCTTCGTCCAAGATGTCCAAACCGCGAATGGTTGCCTTTTGGCCGGCAGAGTCGCCATCGTAGCAGATGTAGACTGTATCAGCCAATCGGGAAAGCCAACGTGCTTGCTCGGCAGTTAAGCTAGTGCCCATACTTGCAACGGTGGTTGTGAAACCTGCTTGATACATAGCGATAACGTCCATGTAGCCCTCCACCACCACAAGGTGCTTCAAGGCCGATTGTTGCTTTTGCTCCTTGGCGATGTTCAAGGCAAACAGGTTGTTTTTCTTTGTGAACAAAGGAGTGTCACTGGTGTTTTTGTACTTGCCGAAGTTTAGGTCTTGCTCTTCGAGAGCACGTCCACCAAAGGCAATAACCTTGCCTTGCATGTTGAAGATGGGAACGATAAGTCGTCTACCAAGGGCATCGATGAGCTTGCCGTTTTTGGTGCGTTGGATAACGCCAGCTTTGATACATTCCTCCTCGCTAAAGCCCTTGCCGAGAAGGTATTGTGGCAAGGAGTAGCTATCGGGCGAGTAGCCAATGCCAAACTTTTTGGCAGTATCGACAGTAAAACCACGACTTTCGAAGTAGTCGCGGGCCTTTTTGCCCTTTTCCGAACGGTAATGTTTGAAGTAGAAAATTGCCGTTTCTTTGCAAATTTCCAAGTGGAGATCCTTTTGCTTTTTGCGTGCGGCAAACTGCTTGTCCTCGCGTTGGGCGGGAGTTTCCGGCATGGGGATGTTTGCCCTTTTTGCCAAGATTTCCACCGCTTCCCAAGTGGAACAGGACTCGATTTTTTCTACAAAGGTAATAACATCACCACTTTCGCCACAACCAAAGCACTTGAAAATTTGCATGTTGCGGTTGACGTTGAAACTGGGAGTTTTTTCGCCATGGAAAGGACAACGGGCCATGTGGTTGGTGCCACGTGGTCTAAGTTCGATATACGATCCAATGACATCAACAATATCGTTAGCTTGCTTTACTTGTTGAATAAAACTCTTGTAGTCAGCCATGTTTACCTCCTTTGTAGTTTGAAAAATGTTGCAAATTTACTAAAATTGTGGCAAAAATACCTCAAAATGATGCTTTTTTGCCGTAAAAATGCGCAATTTTTATTGTACACTTACAATTACGACAACTGTTGCGAAACTCCCCTAAAATATTTTACTTTTTTTTACAATATTTTTTAGATATATATTTATTATATTATTTCGCAAAATATCGACAAATTTACTGTTGCATTTGATTTGCAATTTTGGTATAATAAATGCGATACTTTGAAGATATCAAGGAGATATGCATGAAAAAACTACTACTTATCGCAATGTGTTTGGTGTTGCTAGCAACGTTTTGCTGTTGCCAACAAACACCACCAGACCAACCAACTCGCAAGCCAACGGACAATGTGTTTTTGAATGAAATTGGTAACAAAGCTTTTTACGAAGATTTTTCCACAGAGGAAACAAACCTGTTCTACACATTGTGGAAAAATGATACAACCATTTCCTTCCAAATTGACATCGAACCAAGCGAACTGTACGCAATGAGCTACGCGTTTGATCACAGATGGGAAAACCCCGAACTGTTGGAGATGTATCGCAAGTGCAACCTTACAATTATCGTTAACGGCACCACCTACTACTTTGAGGAAGCGGGCATCCGCATGCACGGAAACACATCCAAGCGCGCATTTTGTAACGAAAATGGCATCATGTACGCGTTGGTAAACTTTCGTTTTAAATTGACGGAAACATTTGACGGTGACGAGTACGAAGGAACAAGCATCTATCACGATTGGCACAAAGATACAGCCGAAGGCAAAGCGGCACGCAAAGCTCGCAAGGCGCGTACATTTGCCACAATGGAGAAATTTTACATCAAGTGGAACAAAAGCTACGACACCAGTTACACTCGCGAAGTGTTTGCATCACGACTGCTTTGGCAACACGGCATCATGAATCCACACGTAACTTGGACAAACATTGCCATCAAGCAAAATGGCACAATGGAAAACGTTGGTGTGGGTACTTTGTACGAAACTATTGACGAGGAATTTATCAACAGATATTTCGACAAGGACGACCAAGGCGGAGACCTTTACAAATGCTTGTATCAAGGAGCGCCTGCCGACTTTACTAGATTTGAGAACTACGGCATCGAAACACCATCCTGGACACCAACGTACGACCTAAAAACCAACAACGAAGAGGGGGAAGATGGCTACTCCGACCACCACCGTTTACGCGAGTTTATCAGCGAAATCAACACACTAGACCCCTACGAAGATGGTTTTGTGGACGATTGGGAAAAGATTGTGCCAATGAACTACTTTGTTGAGTTGGAAGCGGTAAACTACCTACTTGGTAACCCCGACTGCTTGCGCAACAATGCTAACAACTTCTACACCTACTTTGCTCCAAACGGACTTGCAATTTTGGGTGTGTACGACTACGACTGGAGTTTGGGCAACACCTGGAATAATCACGATGTTAAAACAGAGCATATCGCACCAAACGATGTACGTGGAGCACTTGGCGACTGCAAAAACCCATTGTACCGCAAGACGTTTTTGAAGGGCGGTAGTAACTACTACATCACTTTGCTAAACAACCGCATTGCGGAAATTTTGGAGGATGATTACTTTACATCCGACTACTTTGATACACTTTTGGATGCCTTTGAAAAGAGCTACGGTCACTTGATTGAGCCATCTGCAAACATGAAATCCTACTTGCACGATGTTGATACCTACAAACTTTCCCAATTTGATGGCAGATCGGTACACCAATACATCTTTAATAAACGCGCAACTGTATACAAGGCGTTTGAAAAATTGAACGGCGAAAACTAGTTGCACTACAGCAAAAACTAGCCAAACAAAATGATAAAAAATAAAGGACTTATCGAATGGATAAGTCCTTTTTTTGTGTATTGTTTTACTGAAATTTGCAAGCAGAATTAGTTGGAAAATTTGTGGTAATTTTGCAATCAAATCTTTAGTATTTGTTGAGATTGTTGTGCGAAATTGCCATCAAATATTGCAAAAATTGGGGATACGTGGTGTGTTTTCAAGTAGTTAGCACTCGATTTTGTCCACACGTGTTTGATGGCGTCCACCCATAAAATCGGTAGTTAAAAATGCCGTTACAATTTCGTCCGCGGTGTCGTTATCCACATAGATTTGGCCCATGGCAATCATGTTGGCATCGTTGTGGGCGCGTGTGCGAGTGGCCATGTCGGCATTTGTGCACAATGCGCAACGAACACCCTTTACCTTGTTTGCAACCATGGATACGCCAATACCTGTTGTGCAAATCACAATGCCTTTTTTGCACTTGCCATCGGCAACGGCTTGCGCTGCTTGCTTGGCAAAATCTGGGTAGTCGCAACTTTCCGTTGTGAAGGTGCCAAAGTCCATAACAATGTAGCCATGCTCCTTCAAGAACTCGGCAACGTGGTTTTTGAGTTGTAGTCCGCCGTGGTCGCAGGCAATGGAAATTTTCATATCGTTACCCCACTAGATGATGTTGTTTGATGCTGAACGAGTAAGACGATTTAAAATGCTCTCAGCAAAGGATGTTTTGGATGTGTAGCTTGCAATGATGTAGTTGTAGGATTGCTCCAAAATGCGCAAGTTTTCGAAAAGGTTTTGTGCCACCATTTCGTCCGTTGTGCCAATTGGGTGTACCTTTCTTGCACCGAAAGCGGAAGTGTCTTCCACCAACAAAACAGGGTTTAGGCCTTGCGCAACGAGGTTGTCGTAGTAGCTACAAAGTTTGGTTGTGTCGCCGGACAAATCCAACGCCATTGGCACTTTGGGTGCGTAGTGCTTGTACTTGACACCGGGGGAATTTACCTTTTCCTTGGGGTTTGTAAGCACTCTTACAGGTTTGCCAAGCACCTTTTCGATTTGCTCGGGAGTGACAATGCCTGGGCGCAAAATTAGTGGCTCATCGTGAGTTAGATCCAGCACGGTGGATTCGATACCCACATGGCAAGGCTCACCACACAAAATGGCGGAGATTTTGCCATCCATATCCTCGGCCACGCGTTGCCATGTTGTTGGGCTTGGGCGACTGCTTGTGTTGGCACTTGGAGCCGTTACAGGCACTTGGCAGGCCTCGAGAAACTTGCGCGCCTCCGCCGACTTTGGCATGCGGATTGCCACAGTATCTAGCCCTGCTGTGATAGCATTGGAAATGTTTGCCTTTTTGGGCAAAACAATGGTCAAGCTTGCAGGCATGATTTGGTCGATGATTTTTTGCGCATTTTCGCTAACAACGCTTGCAATTTCGTACACTTGACTTTTGTCGTAGATGTGCACTATCAAGGGGTTGTCGCTTGGACGGCCTTTGGCAACAAAGGTGGATTTGACTGCTTCTTCGTCAAAGGCATTTGCACCAAGGCCGTAGACAGTTTCCGTAGGGAATGCCACAAGATGACCTTGACGGATAAGCTGGCCCGCTAGCGCCAAATGTTCATCGGTAAAATTGAGTAGTTTTGTTTGCATTGCTAGTTTTACTCCTCGGACAAATCGTCGTCAGTTGGAGTTGTGTTTGTTGTATCTTTGTACACAGGAACAATGCCAAGTTGTGGCAATGTGTAGTCGGAAATTTCCACACTTTCGTCCGCACGAGTGATGCGTACACGAACTGTTTGGTGCAAAATGTCTACACTTTCTACCTTGCCTTTGCCATCGGGTGTGTTGATTTCCGAGTTTACTTTTGGCATAAACTTCAAAGTTTGTGCGTAGTAGTCGTCCTCGTACTTCAAGCAACACATAAGTCGGCCACAAAGACCGGAAATTTTGGTTGGGTTGATGGAAAGACCTTGGTTTTTGGCCATTTTGATGGATACGCGAGCAAACTCGTCGAGGTGCGCGTTGCAACAGCAAACACGTCCGCAAGGGCCAAGACCGCCCTTCATTTTACATTCGTCACGAATACCGATTTGGCGTAGTTCGATGCGCATGCGGAATTGAGATGCCATATCCTTGACCAAATCTCTAAAGTCCACGCGGTTTTCCGACGTGAAATACACAATGATTTTTGAGCCATCAAACATGATGTCGGCATCGACAAGCTTCATATCCAATTTGTGCTTTTCAATCAAGTTTTGAGCATCAGCCATGTACTTGGTGCGCTTTTCCATCAAGTTTTCGTGTTGTTTGATGTCCTTTTCGGTAGCTTTGCGCACTACGGGCTTGAGCTCGCCCTTCAAAAGGGATTCGTCAATGGGCTTGTTTGCGATGGCAATTGTGCCAAACTCTTGGCCTTGGGCCGTTTCCACAATTACACCTTCGCCCTTTTGGAAAATGATATCTTTGGGATCGAAGTAGTAGATCTTTCCCTTTGGTTTGTATTGAACTCCAACAATTACAGTTGACATCTGTATCTTACCTCCAAAATGCTACTTGCAAGATTGTCCAAAACAACATTCAAGTTGCATCCGTCGTCTAAACTTTTTTTAGCCGAATTGATTTTTTCGATACAAACTCGGCTGGCTTGTATTGAATAGTTTGTGCAAATTTTGTCCATTGTTGCTTTTAGCGCGGTAAGTTCGAACAATTCGGGCGCGATGCGGTAATGCAAGCTTTGGCCCAACAGTACCGTCATAAAGGCAAGGCAATGGGTAACGTTTGCTTTGTTATTTGCAATGCGAGCAACATAGGGCAAGGCCATCTTGGTGGAAAGCATGTTTTCCAAGGTGTCCATTGCACTGTTGTACGCCTCGAAAATGCCGTTGTCGGCAATGATTTTTTCCGCCATTTGCAAGCTACCATTTGCCATTACGCTTGCCATTTGGCAGGTCTTGAGGTCGTAGCCACGGCGTTTGAGCTCGTTGGCAATAACCTTGCTAGCAAGGCGTGTTTGCTTGAGTGTTTGACATCTTGAACGAATTGTTGCAAGCAAACCATCGGCGTCCGTTACACCAATAAAAATGTAGGTGTCGGGCATGGGTTCTTCAATGGTCTTCAAGAGTTTGTTTTGCCACAAATCGGTGCCAATGCCACTTGTGGAACTGGTTGCGTCAATCAAAAAAACGCGCGCAACGGAGTTGTCCACAGGGCGAAGGGAACTTTCCTCCACCAAGTAGGCAATATCCTCTACCTTGAGGCGAACTCGATTGTCGCGGGGCAATGTGATGACGTCTTGATGGATGCCATCTGCTACCTTTTGGCAGATGTCGCAACCGCAAATACTGTGGGTTGGACACATGGCAATTGTGGCACATTGACGTAGCAAATCGGGGATGTAGGCCTTGTCGCCCTCCACTATGTAGGCATGTACGGCGTGACCTTCGGCAAAAGCACGGACAAGGTAACCGCCAACGTTGTTATCCAAAGTGATCATTTCAAAATACCTTTGTCGAAGAGCACCTTGCGTAGTGCTTCTTGGGTTTGCTCGATTGTGCCGGAAGCATCGATAACCACAAATTTGTCCGGATCTTTTTCAATCAAAGCGCGGTAGCCATCGTAAACCTTTTGGTGGAAGGAGTAGGAAACAGCTTCCATGCGGTCAGTTTGGTCCGCACCGCCCTTGCGCTCGAAAGCTTTGGCAGGAGAAAGATCCAAAAAGATGGTAAACTCGGGCATGTAGTCGCCAACGGCAATGGCGTTGAGGTCGATGATACGATCTAGGCCCAATCCACGACCAAGACCTTGGTACACGTAGGATGAGTGTACAAAACGGTCGCAAAATACCACTTTGCCTTGCTCGATGGCGGGCTTTACGATATCCTTGAGGTGTTGAATACGGCTTGCTGCATACAAAAATGCCTCACAAAGGTCGTCCATGCCTTCGTTTTTGGCATCGAGGATGATTTTGCGGATTTGTTCGGCAATATCCGAGCCACCTGGCTCACGTGTGAACACGATGTGATCTTGGCCAGTTTGCTTGCAAAACTCGCGCAACAAATTTGTTTGGTAGGTTTTGCCTACGCCGTCGCAACCTTCGATTGTGATAAAGTTCTTCATAGTGGTACTTCCTTTTGTAGTTATGTTTGCAAACTTTGTTGCACCGCTAAAGTTGGAAAAAAGTTCCAATTTGTGGCGCAAAGGGTGCAGTTTGCGATACTTGCCTATTATAGTATAATTTATATTATCATATATTGGGATAATTTTCAAGCCTTTGACAAAATTTGTGCAAAACATAATGTATTGACAAAGGGCGCACTAAGAAAGTATAATTTAGGAAAAAAATCCCAAGCGCCACGCTTGGTAAAACTTTGTACGACGTGTGTGGCAAAGGTGTTTGCTTGTGCAAATTGCTTTTGCGAATATGCAAACTAAGACAATCGACAAAACAAAGGTTTTGGGAGGAACAAAATGGGCAAAGATAGTAGTAATGGATTTTTTGAAAAGGTGTACGAGGTTGTATGTCGCATACCACGTGGCAAAGTGGCAACCTACGGACAAATTGCACGACTTTGTGGCAACAAAAGAATGTCCCGCCAGGTTGGTTGGGCGTTGCACGTCAATCCACAACCATTTGTTATCCCATGCCATCGTGTGGTGGACAGGTTTGGGCATTTGGCTGGCGCTTTTGCCTTTGGCGGAGCAACCGTGCAACACGACTTGCTAGAACAAGAGGGCGTGACGTTTGTGGACGACAACACAGTGGACATGGAAAAACACCTTTGGGAGGAATGATTGTTAGACAAAAAGACGGAATCGGTACTGCAAGTTTTGAGTGAGCAGGCCAAAGATGGCTACACAGTGTTGCAAAAACAGCAGTTGATAAAACTCCTTCCACAAAAATATCAGTTGGATACAAAGTCTTTTTGCTCCACCATTAGCTTTTTGAAAGAGCAAGGGTACGTGGATGTGAAATATCAAGACAAGGACTCCATTTGTTTGAGCGTGACAGTAAAGGCGCGCAACCACTTGGAAGGGCTTGGAGAAACACGCGGAGCAAAGATTGTGAGCAATCAGTTTGGGTTGCTTTTGGTGCTTGTTGGGGCATGTGCATTTGTGGGTGCGTTTGTTGCCACACTGCTTGCAAAATTGATTTTTTAGGGGGACGTGATGCTTAATCAAAGGGAAGTTTCCGTAATGAAGGTGGTTTTTGATGCCTGCAAGAAGAACAATGGTACGTGCATTGTGGCAAACAGTTTTGTGTTGCAAAGCGTTCCGGAAAAGCACAAATTGGATAATATCAAGCTGGACGTTATACTAAAACAGCTTGAATATGATGGTTATTTCGAGTGTACCAAGTCGCTAAAGGATGGCGCAACAGTAAACGTGATTGCGCTAAAGCAAAAGGGCAAGGCCTTTGAGCGAGAGCTTGTGCAACGCAAACGAGAGCTTGTTAGTACAGCACTTTGGCGTGTGATATTTGCGGCGGTGGGTGCGGTTGTGGCCCTTGTGATACAAAGGGTGTTTTGACATGAGATACCCAGTTGATGGTGTAATGCGGGAGGATGGTATCCTCCCCCACACCCTCTCAGGCACTCACGTGCCAGCTCCCCCAAAGTGGGAGCCTTCATGGGATTGTTAAAATTGTAACATAACTAACTGCAATCAAATCGGCGGTAGCAAGCCACCGCCCTACGACGTTGTTGATATTTTGCTAATTGCAGGCAGATTTGATTTGTGGCAATATGTAAACAGCGAAGTTGCACAGGGCCTACAACGAGTTTAATTCAGCAAATGGGAACATTCGGTAGGGGCAACCCCTCCCCTACGATTTAGACAATATAAGTGAACAATGTGGGCTACAATGATTGTATGAATAATAAAAAGCATAGGAAGTTTCCTATGCTTTTTTGATTATAATTTGTGTAAATATTTACACATGTACATGTGTGCAATTGTGCAAAAAACGCACACGTGGTGGCGAAAATTTGTTTTTGCGAGAGGGGCAACCCCTCCCCTACAGATACATAGGTAAATTTAATTGAAATGCAACAAAAGAGGACAGTCAGAAGTTGACTGTCCTTTGTTTTTTTTAGTTATATGCCAATTTTACCACTTGTTTGCAACCTTTTCCGCAAAGCCAACTTGACCGTCCAAAGTGATTGTGCTACCATCATCCAACACAAGGTCGCCAAAGAAACGGCCAAAAACTTGGTGTTGTTTTGATGCAAGAACGCCAAAATCGGTGTTATCTGCGCGGTCGATGATGGGCTGGAAGGTAAGGTTGATTTTGCCATCGTTGGAAACAATCTTCCAAGGGGACAAAAAGTCGTCCTTGCCCTTGTCGTCTACGGGGATATCGAAGGTCAAGCGATCAACCTTGTGGCAGATACCATCTACAAAAATCATGTTTTCGCTTGCTGCATCGGTGTTGCCAAAACCGTAGCCGATGTTGAAGCCAACTTTACGTCCATCAACAGTTGTGTTCAAGCTACCCCAGTACCAAGTGTTTTTGTAAGTCCAAACGCCACGGCCCCAGTCCAAAACGGCAAGGCCATCGAACTTTTGCTCTTCGCCACCGATAGAGAAGGTGCAATTTGCGCTCATGCAGTTGATCTTTTGGTTGTAGTAGAAGTGTTTTGGCTTGTCGAATGGAGTGGCAATAACCATCGAGTCGCGTGGCTCGTCAGTTAGTTCGGCATACACTTCAAATAGTTGCTTTTTGGGGCCCCATTTGTTGAAGGAGCATTTGAGAACGCGCTTGCCATCCTCGAAGCAAAAACTCATTTGTACGCGGTTGCTACTGTAGACAATGTCGCCTTGAGCCGAAGTAGAAGGCAAGTTGAGTTTACCAAAGGTAAAAAACTTCATTTCCGACTCGGTAACGTAGGTTTTGTTGACAAAGTCCAAGTAACTTGCGGAAACAAGTGACATGTAGGAGTTGTCGGCAATGGTAAGCGCAACACCACATTGGTCGTTGCCGATGTAGTAGTAGTCCCACTCCTTGATGCGCCATCCGCTAGCTTTGATGTCCTTGCGGTTGTACTCCTTGATTAGACTTGTTGCATAGCCCGCTTGGCAAAGGTTGCCCTTTTCGTTCAAGAGTTTGCCTGGTTGCAAAATTGTTTGTTCGCTCATGTTGCTGTCTCCTTGTGTGTTGGGATTTCCGTTTGGGTTTGTAGGATAGAATGTTGTTCCCAATACCTATATATAATTATACATCCAATACACACAAATGTAAATACCCAAAATTGGATAAATTTCAAACCCAAGGTGTTACACCATTACAATACTTTGTTCAAAAATTCTTGCAAACGTGGTGCTTGTGGGTGTTCAAAGATTTGGTCGGGAGTGCCACTTTCGACAATTTGACCATCGGCCATAAAGATGACACGGCTGGCAATTTGTTTAGCAAACTTGAGTTCGTGCGTAACAATTACCATTGTGATGTTTTCTTTAGCGAGGTCGCCAATCAACGTGAGAACTTCCTGCACCATTTCGATATCCAATGCGCTTGTAGGCTCATCAAATAGCAACACGCTTGGTTGCATTGCAAGTGCACGCACGATAGCAATACGTTGCTTTTGTCCGCCGGAAAGGGTTGCTGGGTATGCATTTGCCTTGTCCGCCAAGCCGATACGCTTGAGTAGTTGCATTGCGTAGGCATCCGCCTCTTGTTGTGTTTTGAGTTTGAGTGTTGTTGGGGCCAACGTAAGATTTTGCAAAACAGTTAGGTTGTTGAACAAATTGAAGTGTTGAAAAACCATACCCATTTTGCATCTTGCGCTGTCAATGGGCATTTGATTTTGCTTTTCGAAAAGTTTTACCGCCTTTTTTTGCAAACGTTTGTTTTCGTTAGCAAGCTCGGGATGCAAGGAAAGCTCTGCTTTGGTAAGCAACTTGTTTTGCAACCACACTTCCCCTTTGTCGGGGATTTCCATAAGGTTCATACAGCGCAACAAAGTGCTTTTTCCGGAACCAGATGGCCCAATGATAACAACCTTTTCCCCTTGAGAAATATGGCAGGTTACCCCCTTTAAAACGGGAGTGTTATCGAAACTTTTGTGCAAATTTTTAACGCTTATCATTGGCTCTCAATCTCCTTTCGATATAGTTGACCAGCAAAATCATCAAGTTTACAATAACCAAGTAGCAAACACTTACAATCAAACCGCTTGCAAGGTAGTTTGGCACAATATGGTAAATGGTGTTGGCTGCCGCGTTAAGATCGAACGTGAGCGTTCCGGGGGTAGCTCCCACCCAACCCAAAATTGCTGTTTCCTTGAGCAAAGCAATCATTTCGTTGCCTATTGCAGGAATGACATTTTTTGTTGCTTGTGGCAACACTACCAACTTCATAGACTTGAACCAAGGCAATCCCAATGCTCTGCTTGCTTCGAGTTGTCCTTTGTCTACAGACTTGATGCCTGCTCGGATACTTTCCGACACGTACGCTCCCGAGTTGATACCAAATGTGATGATTGCTGCAAAAGGTTTGAATCCTGGGATTGCAAACACTGCAAACACCATGATGAACAATTGCAATGCGATGGGGGTACCTCTAAAAATGGTTGTGTACACGTCACAAATTAGCGCAGGGATTTTCATGTGTTTGTTGCTTTCGGCAGATATTTTGACAATTGCCACCACAAAACCCAACACAAGACCAATCAACGCTGCTAGTGCTGTTACCACCAACGTGTGAAACAGCCCCTCGAAAATGTACTCTACCATCGATTTGTCCGCTAATATTTTACCTATATCTTGAAATAACATTGTTTTTTTCCTTTGTCGTAAATTTATCAAATAAACAAAAATCTTTTAGTCGGCAGGTTGCTTTGAAATAACAACACTACCACCGTTGCCAAATTACAATCCCAAATGACGGCTTATCAAAGCGTTTATGCCATCTTCGCCCAACTCGTCCAAAACTTGATTGATGGCAAGCAACAATTCCTCGTGACCTTTGGTTACGCAAATTGCATACTCGTCAAACGCAGGTGTATCCACATCGCCTTTGTAGTAGAGGGGCAAAAGAGATAACTCGTCGTTGCCTGCAATAAGTTGCTCGGCAGGAAGCTTGTCCATAATGATGCAATCAACGTTTAGGCCTACGTCGGCAACTGCTGTGGAATACTTGTCGTAGGCGGTACGTTTTGTTCCGCTGTTTGCAAGCACGCCAAACTCCAATTCGTCACGCAAGAAAATGTCGGCAGTTGTTCCACCTTGAATTGCAACGTTTTTGCCAGCAAGGGTATCCCAGTAGACACCATTGGTGTTATCGGTGGTTACACTTTGATAGTGAGATAGCAATTTGGTGGGGAAAATTACATACAGACTTGCCTTGTAGTACGGATTGGAAAAATCCACCTTGCTAAGTCGTTCTTCGGTGATGGAAATGCCGGCAGCGCCAACGTTGCACAGCTTTCCTGCTGATACGGTGGGAATGATCATGTCGAATCCAACGCACTCGAAAACCACCTTTTTGCCAAGTTTTTCGCCAACAAGGTTCATGATGTCCACGTCGACACCAACAACTTTGCCTGCTTGGATATATTCGAAGGGGGCAAATCCCGCTTCGGTATAAACCACGATGGTGTTTTCCATGTTGCAAGCGGAAAACAAAAATATATTTGTGATGAGCAGAAGTAACAAAATAGTTACCGAAAGTTTTTTCATCCTAGGTACAACCTTTATAGCATTAATTTTAGACCAACAAAAACGCTCCATTAACAAGTAATAGAGCGTATCTAATATAATATATTGTATTAAATTATACATACATTGTCAAGTGATGTTGCATCTTTGACAAACAAAAAACAACCCTGCAAATTTCTTTGCAGGGTTGTGATTTTACAATTTGGTTATACGTTTGTGCAAGTTGCACTACTCGTAGTTCCTTTGGCTAACTAATTAGCGAGGAGATTTGATTGCAGCTTGAGCAGCAGCAAGACGAGCGATGGGCACACGGAATGGTGAGCAGGAAACGTATGTGAGACCAACTTTGTGGCAGAATTCGATTGTGCTTGGGTCACCACCGTGTTCGCCGCAGATACCAAGTTTGATATCAGGACGTGTGGAACGACCAAGTTCACAAGCCATCTTAACAAGTTTGCCAACACCCTTTTGGTCCAAACGAGCAAATGGATCGCTTTCGTAGATCTTTGTTGCGTAGTAGCTTGGCAAGAATTTGCTTGCGTCGTCACGAGAGAAACCGAAAGTCATTTGTGTGAGGTCGTTTGTACCGAAGCTGAAGAATTCTGCTTCTTGAGCGATTTCGTCAGCTGTCAATGCAGCACGTGGGATTTCGATCATTGTACCAACTTTGTACTTCATGTTGGAACCTGCAGCGGCGATAACTTCGTTAGCTGTCTTAACAACAACGGACTTAACGTATTGCAATTCCTTGATTTCGCCAACAAGTGGGATCATGATTTCTGGAACAACGTTCCAATCAGCATGACGGCCTTGAACTGCCAAAGCTGCCTTGATAACTGCCTTTGTTTGCATTACTGCAATTTCTGGGTAAGTTACAGCAAGGCGGCAACCACGGTGACCCATCATTGGGTTGAATTCGTGGAGAGAATCGCAAATTTGCTTGATTTCTTCTACAGTTTTGCCAGTTGTGTTAGCAAGAAGTTCGAGGTCTTTTTGTTCTGTTGGAACGAACTCGTGGAGTGGTGGGTCGATGAAGCGGATTGTGATAGGTTGACCTTGCATTGCTTCCATCATACCTTCGAAGTCGCCTTGTTGAAGTGGTTCGATCTTAGCAAGAGCTGCTTCGCGTTCTGCAACTGTTTCTGCGCAGATCATTTCGCGGATCTTGTCGATACGACCTTCGCCAAAGAACATGTGTTCTGTACGGCAGAGACCAATACCTTGTGCACCAAGTTCGATAGCGCGTTGAGCGTCAGCTGGTGTATCAGCGTTTGTACGTACGCCAAGTTGCTTGTACTTGTCAGCAAGTTGCATGATACGTCCAAAGTAACCGCTGGATGGGTCAGCTGGAACTGTCTTGATAGCGATGTCGTAGATCTTACCTGTGGAACCGTCCAAGGAGAGTTCGTCACCTTCGTGGAATACTTTGCCACCAAGTGTAAAGCACTTGTTAGCTTCGTCCATCTTGATGTCGCCACAACCGGAAACGCAGCATGTACCCATACCACGTGCAACTACTGCAGCGTGAGATGTTTGACCACCACGAACTGTCAAGATACCTTGAGAGTACTTCATACCTTCGATATCTTCTGGAGATGTTTCGAGACGAACAAGGATTACGTTTTTCTTTTGTTTACCAAGGATAACTGCATCTTCTGGTGTGAATACGATTGTACCAGCAGCAGCACCTGGGCTTGCAGCAATACCCTTACCTACAACATTGTTCTTGTCTGCATCTTTAAGAGCAGTTGTGTCGAATGTTGGGTGAAGGAGCATATCCAAGGACTTAGCGTCGATTTGAAGAAGAGCTTCTTGTTCTGTGATCATGCCTTCGTCGATAAGGTCACAAGCGATTTTGATAGCAGCAGCAGCTGTACGCTTACCGTTACGTGTTTGAAGCATGTAGAGCTTGCCCTTTTCGATTGTGAATTCCATATCTTGCATATCACGGTAGTGATTTTCCAAGATGTTGCATACGTCAAGGAATTGAGCGTATACGTCTGGCAAAATTTCTGCCATTTGAGAGATAGGCATTGGTGTACGAACACCAGCAACTACGTCTTCGCCTTGAGCGTTCATCAAGAATTCGCCCATAAGACCCTTTTCGCCTGTTGCAGGGTTACGTGTGAATGCTACACCTGTACCGCAATCGTCACCCATGTTACCGAATGCCATTGCTTGTACGTTTACAGCTGTACCCCAAGAGTATGGGATGTCGTGGTCCATACGGTAGATGTTAGCACGTGGGTTATCCCAAGAACGGAATACTGCTTCTACTGCAGCAAAGAGTTGTTGTTTAGGATCGGATGGGAAGTCTGTACCCAACTTTCCTTTGTATTCTGCTTTGAATTGAGTAGCAAGTTCTTTGAGGTCGTCTGCTGTGAGTTCTACGTCGGATGTGATACCCTTTTCTTCCTTCATCTTGTCGATGAGTTCTTCGAAGTATTTTTTACCAACTTCCATAACAACGTCGGAGAACATTTGGATAAATCTGCGGTAGCAGTCCCAAGCCCAACGTGGGTTGCCGGATTTAGCAGAAAGAACTTCTACTACTTCGTCGTTAAGACCAAGGTTCAAAATTGTGTCCATCATACCTGGCATGGATGCACGTGCGCCGGAACGAACGGATACAAGAAGAGGATTTTCCTTGTCACCGAACTTTTTGCCGGTAACTTCTTCCATCTTTTCGATAGCGTCCATGATTTGTGCCTTGATTTCTTCACTGATTTGTCTACCATCTTCGTAGTACTTTGTGCAAGCTTCTGTAGAAATTGTGAAACCTTGTGGAACTGGAAGACCAATTTTAGTCATTTCAGCAAGGTTTGCACCTTTACCACCAAGAAGTTCACGCATGGAAGCATCGCCTTCACTAAACAAATAAGTATACTTTGTTGCCACTGTGTTATTCCTCCTGAATAATTTATTATCGTTACATAGCGCCCATAGTGGGCATTCTAACGGTATCATTTTACATTATTTTTGCATATTTGGCAAGAGATTTTGATAGAAAAATGAAATGTTAATATATTTATATATTAGCAAAAGCACAAAAGGGCGTTGCGATGGCGACAGATGGGTCTGCGGGAAATGCGGGAGATTTCTTTTTACAAGGTTCGGACGAGCACAACAGGCCCTACGATTGTGGAACATTGCATGCGTAGGGGAGAATACTATCCTCCCGTTGAAGTTAGCTGATGGCTATATGCGGGCGGATATGTAATCCACCTACAATTGAATCGGCGGGAAGAGTCCCCGCCCTACGATTGTAGAAAATGCAAAAAAACCTCCGCATTTTAGCGAAGGTTTTTGATAGATTACTGTTGTTTTTTGCTTGTGTCAACAATTTGTGAGTAGCGAGCACGTTCCACAAGGAAATGTGCAAAATACGCACCACCAACAATAACTGCCACTGCAAGCACCATCCACAAAAACATTGGCAAAGCATTTACGCCTGCGGAGCGAACATAGTTCCACATAGTTACAACGTCCTTGTTCTTTGTGCCAAAGTCGCGCATTACGCCAAAGGTATTGGCTGTTCGGTTGAAGGCATTGGTAAAATCACTTTCCAATGGATAGCGCCAGTTTGTGCCATCAATTTCGTCACAGTAGAAGAAAAATTCTTCCTCGAAATCCGCCCAACAATCGTAGTCGAAACCGCCATCAGCAACGATTGCATCGAGGGTTTCTTTGTCCAAATACTCGGGGGCGTTTACGCAATAAACTTCCGCAAGGATACTTTTTGCATCGTTGCTTGCCAAGATTTTGTCGGGAGAAACGGCGGATGTGTAGCCGATTTCCATCATGTTTGCGGCAGCCGCAGTTGGACTATTCAAGAAATTGATAAACAATCTGATAGCTTCTTCGTGGGCGGGGTTGTAGGTTTTGGGGATTACCCAACCATCAAACCAAATGTTGCCTGCACCATGAGGTACGTAGTAGGAGAGTTCGTAGTCGCCCTCCTCGCCAAGATCGTCGTTCCAGCTTTCTTCCACGGCATAAAGTGCGTCGCCACTCCAAGCAAGGTCTACCATGGCATTGCCCTTCAAAAGGTCGTCCTTGCCGAAGTCCACTTCGTAGCCGAAGAGTTGTTGTTTTTGTTCTGTCAAAGTTTGCTTGACAATTTCCAAAAGGTTGTCGTCCACGCTGTTGATGAGTTGGTTTGCAGACAAATCGGTGTACAAGTTGCCATCGTCATCGCGAAGACCATCTAGTTTGCCTGTTTCCAAAAGATAAAACAAAGTTACGGCGTAGGTATCACGAATACTGTCCTTCATCAAGATTTGGCCGGTCAGTTCTTCGTGGAGAAGGTTGCCGTTGCCATCGTCGTTGAACAAAAGTCCCCAGTTGGAGTTGTTCATGATGTCACTTTCGTAGATGCCAAGTTCCATAAATTGATACTTGTTGTACAACACACCAAGTGTGCCGTACATGTATGGCACCATGTAGTCCAACATGTTTTTGCCACCGATGTTGCCAAAGGTTTGGTCGATTTTTTCCACAACGTTTTGGTCTACGTTGTCGGCATAGTGAACGTAGCCAGTTTTTGTTATGCCTTGGGTGTACTTGGTTTCGTCAAAGTAGTTCAACGGAATGAGGTAGTCCATTTCGATGAGCTTTTGAATGGCGTACTCACTTGGGCAAACAACGTCAACGTTGGAGTCGCCCTTGGTGATTTTTGTGAGCATTGTTTCGTTGGTATCGAATGTTACGTAGGTAATGTTGATGTCCTTGCCTGTGATACCTTTGTAGTAGGCCTTGAAATCATCTTCGTAGTCGTAGATGTAGTCCGCCCAGTTGTACACTACCAAAGAATCGGGTTCTTGGGTGCGGTCGCAACCAACAAGTGTCAAAAGAGCAACGGCAATCATCAAAATGCAAAGTGCAAGAGAGAGTTTTTTCATCCTTTGGCCTCCTTTTTGACATTGCGTTTGATGTTGGTAACAAGTAACAATGTTACGATAACAACAAAGAAGATGCTAAACACGGCAAACCAAAATGGTTCCAAGCTCTTTACACGAGCGTCTTCGTAGATGTAGGTGGACAAGGTTTCGATACCTGTGTCGCCCTTGTTGAATTGTGTCAAAATAAAGTCGTCCAAGGAAAGTGTAAAGGCCATGCTAAAGCCGGAAACGATACCAGGCATAAGATATGGGAACATTACTTGGAACATGGCTTTTAGGGGGCTTGCGCCAAGGTCGAGGGCTGCTTCGTACATGTTGGGGTCCATCTTTTGAAGTCGAGGCAAGATGGAAAGCACAACGTAAGGTGTGCAAAATGCCACGTGAATGATGATTAGGCGCACCATGCCTTGGGGGAACAACCAGCTAAATGCAGCAAAGAACACCATGAAAGATACAGCCATAACAATTTCGCTGTTGATCATGGGTAGTTGGTTAACTGTTAGCACAAACTTTTTGGTGCGAGAGCCAAGGCAGTAGATACCAACGGTGGAAAATGCACCCAAGATTGTGGAAACAACGCTTGCAATAATTGCAATAATAAAGGTGTTTTTCAACGCCTCCAAGAGGTTTTGTGTTTGAACGTCACTACTGAAAAGTGCCTTGTAGGAGTCCAACGTGAAACCATCTTTAAAGGAAAAGTTGCTTGTACCGGAAAAACTGAAGATGATAATTAGCAAAATTGGCAGGTACAAAAATGCCAATACAAGTCCGAGGTAGCCATCGGCGCAAAGCTTTTTGAATTTGTTGTTTTTCATAGCGCGCTTTTTACCCCCTCGTCTTTAGTTGTCATGTTTGTGATAACGTTACAAACAATTACCAACACCAGCATTACCAAACTCATTACACTACCAACGCCAAAGCTGTTGGTTGTTTTGGAAAAGTGCATGTTGATTGCATCGCCGAACAAAAAGATTTTGCTACTGGACAACACTTCGGAAATGGCAAATGTGGAAATTGCTGGGATAAACGTCATTGTGATACCACTCATAATGCCTGGCAAGGAAAGTGGAATGATGGTTTTTGTCATCACAGTAAACTTGTCTGCACCCAAGTCTTCGGATGCTTCGATAAAGCTGTGGTCGATGGATACAAGTGTTGTGTGAAGTGGCAAAATCATGTAAGGCAGGTAGTTGTACACCATACCAAACAAAACTGTGCCCATGCCAAGTTCGATATCAAGCGCCAAGAAAATTGCCTTGGTGGAAAGGGTACGCATCAAAAAGTTTACCCACATTGGCATGATAAAGAACAACACAAGCACCTTGTTGGATGCGTGGTATTTTGCCAAGAAATAGGCAACGGGGTAGCCAATTGCAAGGCAGATGACGGTTGTTACTACGCCAATAAGCAGGGAGTTGCCAAGCACTGTCAAGCCACCGCCATTGTCGCTGAAGAACTCAACAAAATTGTTGAGTGTAAAGGAGTTATCGTCTGTCAAAAATGCATTGATCAAGATGATAACCAATGGAACCACAACAAAGATTAGCAAAAACAACATGTAGGGGTATGCCAATGCTTTGCGGGTAAAACGGAATTTACTCTTGGACTTCATCGCGTACCTCCAAAATGAGTTTGTCTGGGGCAATCTTGATACCAACGCGGTCGCCAATAGACCACTCGTAGTCGTTGTCTACAAAGAAGTCGTAGTAGTCTTCGGTGCGGACAATGTATTGCCAGTAGCTACCTTTGTAGATGGCGGAGATGATTGTTGCGCCAATAACGCCGTCCTCTTCGTCATCGGTAAGCTCTACGTCGTCAAAGTCGATGGAAACTGTAACAGGTGTGCCTTCGGGAAGCTCGCTTGTGCACTCGAAACGGCCATCGCAAAACTCTACGATACCCTTGTCGTACATTTCCCCTTCCACCTTGTTGATAAGTCTTGCCTTGTGCATGATGTGGAAATCGAATGGTTTGATAAACAAGCCAATTTTGTCGCCAACTTTTACTTCTACGTTGTCGTGAATGATGATTTCGTTGCGCTCGTCACCAAATGTAAGGGCTGTTACTTGGTAGTGGTCGCCCTTGAATACGCAAGTTAGAACTTCCGCTTCGGTAAGGCACTTTTCGTCATCTGCATCCACAATGCGAATGTCTTCGGGGCGGATGATAACGTCAACTGGCTCGTTGCGTTTGAAGCCTTTGTCTACACACTCGTACTTGTGGCCGGAAATTTTTACACAGCAATCGGCAACCATTGTGCCGGAAAGGATGTTGGACTCTCCAATAAAGTCGGCAACGAATGCGTTTGCTGGTTCGTCGTAGATTTTTTGCGCTGTGCCAATTTGTTGGATAACGCCATCCTTCATTACGACAATTTTGTCCGACATGGTAAGTGCTTCTTCTTGGTCGTGGGTTACGTACACAAATGTGATGCCCAACTTTTTGTGCATTTGCATAAGTTCGATTTGCATATCCTTGCGCATTTTGAGGTCAAGTGCGCCAAGTGGCTCGTCCAAAAGAAGAACTTCTGGCTCGTTTACAAGAGCACGAGCAATTGCAACACGTTGTTGTTGTCCGCCAGAAAGGGAGCTTACTTGTCTGTGGCCGTAGTCCTCCAAGTCTACCATTTTGAGGGCGGAGTTAACCTTGTCGGTGATTTCCGCCTTGGTGTACTTGCGCATTTTTTGCACCATTTCGCCCTTTTTGTTTGGACGTGGTTCGCCATCGGGGATAAGTTTGAGTTTCAAGCCAAATGCGATGTTGCCAAAAACTGTCAAGTGTGGGAACAAAGCATACTTTTGGAAAACTGTGTTGAGGTTGCGTTTGTGTGGTGGAAGCTCGGTAATATCCTTGCCGTTGAAGTAGATGTGACCGCTTGTTGGTTGCTCGAATCCGGCAATCATGCGCAAAGTGGTTGTTTTACCGCAACCAGATGGGCCAAGCAATGTTACAAACTCGCCCTTTTTGATGTTAAGGGACAAGTTTTTTACAACGGGTTTGTCGCCGTAAGACTTGTTGACGTTTTTGATTTCGATGATATTTTCCATGGTGGCCTCCTAAAAGTTTGATGGGGTTGTTACCCACAAAACTTTGCTTTCGCTTTTGGTAATGTTTCGTATAAGGTGTTGTTTTTGTCCGTTGATGGAAAAACTTTCGCCCTTTTTAACTTTGTATTTTTCCGTTGGGGTAAGTATTTCGATTGCGCCCTGCAACACGTAGCCAAACTCTTCCCCCTCAAAGGGTAGACGCTCGGCACATTGTGATTGCGGTGGCAATGTCAAAATGATAGGTTCGATATCCTTGACTTGCGAGTTGGGTATCAGCCAAGTGTTTGTACCGCCTTCGTTTTGCGACACAAAGTAGTCACTTTGATGGTACACGACCTTTTCCGCCTTGGGCGTGGCAAAAAATTGCTCAAGAGTTACACCCAACACTTCCAAGATATCTTGCAAAGTTGCAATAGATGGGGAACACAGGTCATTTTCCAACTGGGAAATGTAGCCTTTGGTAAGTTCCGTTCGGCTGGCAAGTTCCTCTTGGGTGAGCCCAAGTTGAAGTCGGTATTGCTTCAATTTTCGTCCAATTTCTATCATTTTCGACCTCGAAAAAATAAAAAAAATACCAAGGAAACAAACACATATTTAGAGTACTGCCGTATTTCACGACGATGGCGGAACGTCCATCATATACAATAAAAATTTGTTTACCTTGGGTAACGATATGAGTATATACAAATTGCGTAGCAATGTCAATAATTTTGCAACAACTTTTTTACAAATACTAAACTTTTTGTTTGAAATTGCTGTGGTTAGGCATCGAATAAATAGAACTTGCAAAAGCAAGGGCTCGCGAAAAAGGGATGTGCGGTTAGCAACGCGGTTTGACGAGAAGAATACAAGCAGGCGACATGTTGTTGCGAATGAGCATACCTGGAAGGTCTGTGATTGAGCAAAACATGGATGATTGCGCAGTATTGTTCCGTCAAAAAACACACAGGACTTTTGAGCGAGCTCAAAAAAGGCCAACAGCATTGTTGACCTTTGATTAGTTGGTGGTAACATTACATTAAAACGCAATTATATTGCGATGTTTGCGATGTAAAAACTGCTACCATGTTGGTTTTGTTGGGCTTAGTTGCTAGTTTTGTAGCTGTTAAGCTCGAGTTTTGTAAAAGTTGATTAGTATCTACGTTGAGCGTATTTGTTGTTGTAGTCGTTTTGCACCATCTTGCCACGCGCTGAAAACAACCAGATTAGCATAAAGATACCAGCAATACCAACCACGATGTAGATGGCATTGATCAACCAAGTTGTGCCCATTGTGATCCAAGTTACAAGATTGAAGTCGAAAATACCCACAAGCAACCAGTTGAGTGCGCCCACGATTGTAAGCACAAGTGCAATGACAGAAAGGGCATTGAATGTCTTGTTCACGCTAAAAATCCTCCTTGTTAGTTGTGCTTTTAGTATGGGTTTGTTGCAAAAAACTATACACGTGTCGCAAAAAAAACAAAAAAGCGACAGGCAAAAACCTGTCGCAAAATTGCAAAAATCGCGGGTACGTTATTCTTTTTCGTGGGGTGACTCATCAGAGCCTACGGTGGAATCGTCAACGGGGACAACTGTGGTAATTGGTGGAACATCGCTAGTAACGTCCACTTGTTTGCCATTGGACTTGGACTTTTTGCCCTTGCGTTTTTTGTTGCCATCTTGTTGAGTGTCTACGCGCGCATTGTCGCCCAAACGGCGAATTTGACGACGACGTTGACGTTTGTTCATGTATTTGGCTTGTTTTTCGCAAATGGCAATTTGTTCTTCTACACTAAGTGCGTTGTAGATTTGAAGGGAAACAAAACGCTCAACAATCAAAATAACAACACCGGCAACGATAACCAATCCACAAATAAGGAAGTACCAAGCCAACGTTAATAAACCACCTGTGAGTTTTTCCGGAGCGAACACTACCGCTGCTGAGCCAACGCACATTGCAACGCCGTAGATACCGCCAATAACTGCGTAGAAAATTGTGGAGAACCACTTGCGCTTGTACCAATCCATTGGGCTGTTAACAACCTTGTCCAACTTGGGTTGATGGAAAATGCAAAAGATACCAACAATCCAACAAAGCACAGCGCAGAAGCAAGCTACAACAATGCCGTTATCCTTGAGGTAGGAGTAGTCCTTACTAAAAGCATTTGCAATGATTTGGCCGATGTGCTCAAAAGCAACAGTTGGCGTTGGGCTTGTGACCTTTTCGATACCAAATGCGCCCGCTACAACGTTGAAAAACTCGGGGTAAACAAGGCAAATGATACCGCACAAAAAGATGCCGGGGATTGCGTAGATTGCCAAGTTGTTTGTGACAGACAATAGCATCATCATTGCCACAAAAAGCACGGCAAAGTTAACGGCATAGGTTATAAAGTTGATTTTTACAAAAAGTTTACTTAGCGTACGTGACACGGTAAACCTCCTTTGGTGTTAGTTAAGGGATACAAAAGTGCGCCCTTGTGGGTAGTTTGGGTGTTACTTGGTGGAATTTTCGTCCAAGGTGGATTGTTCTTCAATTGCCAAATTGAACTTGGTTGTGATGCCAAAGTTGTTTAGACGTCTAAAACGATAAACGGCCTTATCCGTTGGCAAATACAAAAACTCGTTATCAAAGGAAAGTGTGTAGAAGGTGCCACGCTTGTAGGACATATCCACACCACCGCTAACTGTTAACGCGTTGTTATCGCAAGCGATGTGGCACAATCCGCAATCGACGTACTTTTTGCCAACAAGCATTTCCGCACGAAAATCATCTTGCACAACAAAATTGTCCTTTTTGATTTCTTCCGCAACACAACTGCGTTGCCAAGCATACCAATCGGTAACTTTGGCGAACTTTCCGCCAACCAATGCGCCATACTTGTTTTGGGTGACCTTTGCACCACATTTTGTGCACTCGAGGGTGTCGCCGTGGGCGGTCATTGCAAACTCAGCGCCACAATCTGGGCACTTGTACAAGATGCCATGCAAACCTTCCACAAGGTGTTTGTCAACTATCTCAATTTGGTTATCCAATTGGTATTGATAGTCGTCGTAAGCGAGATTTTCGAGGATACGTGTGTGAATTTCCTCCACAGTTAGCGTTTTGATTTCCTCGGCGGTGGCTACAACTTTGACGTCCGCCGTCATTGGACAAAAGCGTTTTGAGCTGGCCCAACGCGGTTGATGAATGTAGTTGCCATGGAAGCAAACTGTTACAAGGGGTGCCTTTAGCAGTTTGATGAGTTTGGCTATCGCTGGTTTGATGGGACTTGGTGTGCCCACAACGGACAACTTTGCCTCGGGGAAGATTGCAACACTGCGGTTTTGGGAGAGCACGTACTTGATGTCGCGCACAAGGGAGGTATCCACAGTGAATTGTTTTTTGGGAAGTACACCCAAATTGTAGATAAGTTTGGGCCACTTGACAATTTGAGTGATGGATGCAATAAAGTTGGGAAAATTTGGGCGGGCAAGCATCATAAGTCCGCCAACATCGGCAAAACCCGCGTGATTGGCCACAACAATGTAAGGTGGCTTGATGTTGCGAAGCGCTCCGTCATCAACAAGCTTGACCTTTTTGGTAAAATATGGTTTACCCCAAAATGCAACAAGCAGTTTCATCAAAAATTTACTTGCAAGCATGGGTTTTTTGACGCGTTTTTTAGCCATAGTTTTTCCCTTTAAACCAAATTGCAAATTTGTTCGTCTAAAGTATATCAATTTATTGTCAATCGGTCAATAGGTAGTGGAAATTTGTGCAAAGAAAATTGCAAATTGATGGCAAGTTGGCGCACGTTACATCAATTTTGTATGCCAAAATGCCTGCAATGCGAGGGTAGTATCTCAAATTATAAATAAAAAACTCGGCAATAACTGCCGAGTTGATTTTAGTGATTGTTATTGAACGGGAACGAACAAGTAGTCATCTTCGCTGACAAGGCCTTGGGAGATGGCCCACTCGATGATGTAGGCATCAGTTTGCTTGTACTCGATGATCTTCTTTTGAGTTTCCACGTCTTGTTCCGCTTGCGCGATAAGGCGGTTGATGTACTCTGTTTTTTGATCGAAGGCAGCTTGTTGCGCCAAGAATGTGAGCAACATGCAAAGCAAGATTACCACAACCAAAACCATTGCGATAATCAATATGGATGTTCCCTTTTTATAAAATAGTTTTTCCATTGTTGTCCACCTTTTTGTTAGTGAACAAATTATACAACTTTGTGGATAGTTTGTCAAGTGTACTGCAAAAACAAAAATAACTTGTTGCAACACCCAATGCCAATGCCACAAACACAAACAAGCGAAACTCGCCATTGTTGAAGTGCAAATTCGCCATCAAAAACAATGGTACCGCTGCAATGGAAAAGATGCTATCCGCAACAACCCTTGCAAGTTGCGTTTTGACAAAGCCGTTGACAAACAAATAGACAGTGCCAGCAACAGTAGCAAGCGCCCAAAATGTGGCAAAAATTTGCAGTTGCTCGATACCCTTGCCCAACATTAGCGGAACAACCCCTTTAGCGTTGACGTTTGCTTGTACACAATGTTTGCAATCGACTTGACTTCCAAAACAACTACGCCTTGGCCTTTGTCTAGCTTGGCGATGTTAAGCCCTGCGCCCTTGATAACAAGTGCGCATTTTTCCAACTTGAAATGAGCTTCCTTTTCGTCCACTTCTACAACTTGCGCAACGCCATTGATTGTGAGAGTGTCGTTTGCAAAACACAAACTGTGAGATTTTTCCACAGATAACTCCTTTGGGGAATTGTATGCAAAGATGTTGGGAAATATGTGTGTTTGATTATAGTAGCGGGGAAATTTGTGGTGGGGAATTAAGTTAGTGACAACATTCGGGCAGTTGGGTGCATACCCCCACAATGATGGTATTATCGTAGTAATTGCGAAAAATGGCGTATATTCGAGTGATTTACACATGCAAAATGTGCATTTTTCGGGGATACGTGGTGTGTTTTTGTGAGAATAGATGGGGTGTCCAGTTGATGGTTGCGAATAGATTTGTGGTTGCATGCGGACAGTTGGGGATGCATGCCCCTACAATAAAATCATTGCAATAAGACAAGTAAGTGGTAATATGCGGACGAGCACAGCTCGCCCCTACGATACGTAAATATCAGGAAAATCTCTAACGACATTTACGTAAACATATTATAGATTTAACGAAGTAATCCACAAAAAACGCAACACGTGTGCGAGAAAAATGATTTTTGCAACAAAAAAGACCTTGTAATTTACAAGGCCTTTTGAGTGTAAATTTTGATGTTATTTCAAAGTGATTTCGTAGCCAGTTGCTGTGTCCTTGATGGCGTAGCCAAGTGCGTTGATTTCCTCACGCAAGCGGTCACTTTCCGCCCAGTTCTTTGCTTTGCGAGCAAGCAAGCGTTCTTCCGCAAGGGCAGTTACATTTGCAGGAACTTCGATCTTGGGACGTTCGGGCTCCTTGATTTTGTCGAAATCCAAAGCGAAAACTTTGTCGAACTTAAGTGCCAAGTTGTAGATATCCTTGGATTTTGCTTCCTTGAGCATTGTCCAAAGTACACCAATTGCAAGTGGGATGTTCAAGTCGTCGTTGATGGCATCTTCGAACTTTTTGAGGTAGTCGTCCAAAACCGCTTTGTCGGTTGGCACGTTGCTTGTTTTGTGAGCCCAAAGTTGTGCGCAAAGTTTGTTGTAGGCATTTTTTGCGCCTTCCATACCTTCCCAAGTGAAGTTGATCTTTTGGCGGTATTGAACGTTTAGGCAGAAGTATCTGAACATTACAGGTGCGTAGCCACGCTCAACGATGTCGGTAACTGTGTAGGTGTTGCCAAGGGACTTGCTCATTTTGCCACCATCAATAAGCATAAACTCGCTGTGCATCCAGTAGTTTACTGGACGGCAGCCAAGCCAGCACTCTGCTTGGGCAATTTCGTTTTCGTGGTGGATGGGGATGTGGTCAACACCACCTGTGTGAATATCGAAAGTTTCGCCAAGGTACTTTTTGCTCATAGCTGTGCACTCGATGTGCCAACCTGGGAAGCCCATACCCCATGGACTTGGCCATTGTTGAAGGTGGTTTGGTGCGGCCTTTTTCCACAATGCAAAGTCGATTGGGTGACGCTTGAAGGAGTTAACTTCTACGCGCGCGCCGTGACGTTGGTCATCGAGCTTTACGCCGGAAAGACGTCCGTAGTTGGGGAACTTTTCTACCGAGAAGTAGATACCATCTTCCGTTTCGTAAGCGTAGCCCTTGTCAAGCAAATCTTGTACTACTTTGAGCATTTCGGGAATGTTGTCGGTAGCCTTGGGTGCGATTGTTGGGCGCTTGATGTTCAAGGCATCGATGTCCTTCATGAATTGTGCTGTGTAGAAAGCGGCAATTTCCAATGGGGATTTGCCAGTTTCGTTGGCGGATTTTTGCATTTTGTCTTCGCCGTCATCTGCATCGGACACAAGGTGGCCTACGTCGGTGATGTTCATTACAGACTTAACCTTCATTCCATCGTACTCGAGTACGCGACGGAGTTCGTCCATGAACACGTAAGCACGAAGGTTACCGATGTGAGCATATTTGTAAACTGTTGGACCGCAGGAGTAGATACCCACTTGGCCTGGTTTTACAGGGATGAGTTCTTCCTTTTTGCGATTGAGAGTGTTGTAAACTCGTAGTTGCATTTTGCTATCTCCAAATTGTCTTGTAGACTGTATTTTGTTGACTATATTTTACCACAATTTATCGCGTTGTTCAACTGTTTTTTCTATTGAATTGCAAAAATGCTAAAAAGTTAGATTAGTTTGGCTGTAATATGTTGAAAGTAGCAGTAAGTTTTACTGCAAAACGAACAATTTTGTAGACAAAAACTCATCCTCAAATACTTTATTGTATGTTTTGGTGTTGTTTTGTTATCTTTTACTGTAATATATCACTAAAAGATTGCAAAAATAATTTTGTTGTGCTAAAATGATGGATGGAAAATAACAATCGAGGTAAACTACAATGATTGATGTTAATTTGATTAGACAAGATGCCGAAGCGGTTAGACAAAGATATCTCCGCCGTGGCAAGGATATTGACTTTACTGCATTTTTGCAACTTGACGAAGAACGCAAAAGCTTGATTGCCAAAGTTGAAAGCATGAAGGCGGAACGCAACAAGGTTTCTGGCCAAATCCCTCAACTCAAAAAGCAAGGTCAAGACGTTAGTGGCGTTATTGCGGAAATGAAGGCACTTGGCGACAAGATTGCTGAACTTGACGGCGAACTTAACGTTGTTAACGAAAAAATCCGCGACTTTTTGTTGAGATTGCCTAACCTTCCTGATGACGACCTTTTGGCAGGTGGCAAGGAAAACAACAAACCTATCAAGTTGTTTGGCGAAAAACCACATTTCGACTTCCAACCAAAGGATCACGTTGAACTTGCAAAGAGTTTGGGCCTCATCGACTACGAACGTGGCGCAAAACTTGCCGGTAACGGTAGCTGGATCTACACAGGTCTTGGTGCACGTTTGGAATGGGCACTTTTGAACTACTTTATCGATAGTCACACAGCAAAGGGCTACGAATTTATGCTTCCACCATACATGCTCAGTTACGAATGTGGTCTTACTGCTGGTCAATTCCCCAAGTTTGAAGATGACGTTTACCAACTTGCAAATGCTGACGGCAAAAAGTTCCTTTTGCCAACAGCGGAAACTGCACTTGTAAACCTTTACCGTGACGAAATTTTGCCCGAAAGTCAACTTCCACGTAAGTTCTTTGGTTACACAGCTTGCTTTAGACGTGAAGCTGGTAGCTACCGCGCAGAAGAACGTGGCATGATTCGTGGTCACCAATTCAACAAGGTAGAGTTGTTCCAATACACAACACCAGAACAAAGTGACGCTGCATTTGAAGAAATGGTTGGCATGGCTTGCGGTCTTGTGGAAGGTCTTGGTTTGCACTATCAACTAAGTAAGCTTGCTGCAGGCGACTGCTCCGACAGTATGGCTCGCACCTACGACATCGAAATCTACATCCCATCTATGAACATCTACAAGGAAGTTTCTTCCGCAAGTAATGCACGTTGCTACCAAGCACGTCGTGGTAACATGCGCTACCGCAGAGAATCCGACAAAAAGCTTGACTACATGCATACTTTGAACGCAAGTGGTCTTGCAACAAGCCGTGTGTTCCCAGCACTACTTGAACAAAACCAAAATGCTGATGGCTCCGTTACTATCCCCGAAGTACTCCGCAAGTACATGGGTGGCTTGGAAAAGCTTGTTCCAATCAAAAAATAAGGGATACGTGGTTGTTTTTTGACGCATTTGCATAGAAATTTCAAACATACTTAGGTGTTAAATGCAATCAACTTTGCGTTGTAAACACAATCAAATTCGCCGTTTATTTGGCAAAAATATTCACAAAAACAAAAGGTCTTTCCAACAAGGGAAGGCCTTTTTTGATGCTAATTTTATCTGCAAAGCGGGAGCCCCCTCCCCTACGAATTGGGGATATTACGGACGAGCACAACTCGCCCTACCTTTTGGATGAAAACACTGTGGATAGGTTTGTGGTGGACGGACAACAGAAAATATGTGTGCAACAATATCCAGCAATTTTGTGCTATTTGCGTGAAATTAACTATGTCTTTGGGGCGCAAAAATACCCCTGTCGGCAAACAGGGGTATTGTGTGCTTTCGCACAAAAGAGAGAAACTATCAAAAGGCATTGGGCTGGTCAATTTTGTTTTAGACAGGGAAGGGCCTTGTTAGAGGAATTGATAGTGCGACCGTTGCCTTTACCTTTTGCTAATACAATGCAACAAGGTCGCGTTTTATTGCATGGTTTGAAATTTTTCTTTAAATATTTATCCTAAAGTAAAATGCGTTTAGATAAAGCGCAAGATATTTTACACATCAGCAAACGAGAAAAGCTCGCCAATACGGTTTGAATTACCGCAAATTTGCAGAAATAGCAACAAAAAAGAGCAAGCACGGTTGTGGTTGCTCTTTTGTTTTGCAATTTGGTGTGCACCATCGTTGTGAAGACGCATTGCAGATACATTTTTGTATCCACATAAATTTGCAATGGCAAAATCAATCTTGCGCAAGGAACAAAATCTTGTTGATGAGTTCTTGAACAAGTTCGGTGTTGGCTTCTTCGATTTTGCCACCATCGCAAAGGCTTGCAAAGTTGGGGTCGATGGGGAGTTTTACTGCTGTGTCGATGCCGTAGTCATCGGCAAAGTTGTCGATTTTGGAGTCACCATAGATGTAGTGCTTTTTGCCACAATCGGGGCAAGCAAAGTAGGACATGTTTTCCACAAGGCCAACAACGGGAACGTTCATCATGTCTGCCATTTTGACAGCTTTGGCAACAATCATTTCCACAAGTTGTTGTGGGCTTGTTACCACCACAATGCCATCAATTGGCAAGTTTTGGAACACCGTCAAGGCAACGTCGCCTGTTCCTGGGGGCATATCCACAAACATAAAGTCTACGTCGTTCCAAGCAACGTCTGTCCAAAATTGTTGAACGGCACCACCAATAACTGGGCCACGCCAAACAACAGGGTCTGTTTCGTCCTCCAACAAAAGGTTGATGGACATAAGTTGAATTCCACTTTCGCTTTCCACAGGGAAGATAACTTTGCCATCGCCCATGGCTTTGTCGTGGATACCAAATGCTTGTGGGATGGATGGGCCTGTGATATCGGCATCCAAAACTGCGCACTTGTAGCCCTTTTGTTGCATTGCAACAGCAAGCAAGCTTGTAACCAAAGATTTGCCTACGCCACCTTTGCCACTTACAACGCCAATAACTTTGTTAACACGTGCACCTTCGTGCAAGGGTTTGATTAAGCTTTGTTTATTGCGCTCGCCACAGTTTTGTGAGCAAGTTGAGCAATCGTGAGTACAATCGGTCATATTTTTCTCCTAGATATATTGTGATACTATTTTAGTCCTTTTTGCGCAGTTTGACAAGCAAAAAACGCGACTACGTGGTAGATTTTTGAGATTTGAAAGATAAATTTTTGTTTTGAAGTTGCAGGCGGATATGCAATCCATCCGGCAAGTTTGACGGAAGCAAGCCCCGCCCTACAATATTGATAATACACGGGCGGATATGGAATACGACCCCACACTCCAATTATTGCGGTTTGATTAAGCAGTTGGTAGCATGCTGACGAGCATCGCTCGCCCATACGTTGTGATTGCAGACCACTCGCTGAGATAAATCAAGTGAATGGGCTGTTATTTTCCTTGTTGCATGCGAGCGTTTAACACTCTTGCCAAAATGCCATCAGCGCGGTAGTCCCCTGCGGAAGTACCCAACAGTTGCCACTCGGCATAGATTTGGTCGTAGGTTGCAACGGACAAATCGAGTTTGTACTTGATTTCCTTGTCTTGAAGATGGAGCTTGCGAACATACAATCCCCAACTGTTATCCCACCAACCAGGGCTGACAACTTTGTAGTTCCAAATTGTCCAGTTCCAACCGCGTTCGTCGTAGTTGTTGAGCCATTTGATCCACTCGTCTTCATCATCGAAGAAGGTAAACTCGCCAATTAGGCAGGGTACATCGTAGGCGGAAACGGAGTGACAAAGGTCTTGCACCCAGTAGAAAAAGTCGTTGTTTGTTATGTCGTGCGTCCAGTTGTACAGGTGAATTTGGTACAAAACGTTTTCCCAACCGTATCTTTCGGGATTGGGGAAAATGTTGAAGAACCAACAAAACTCGATGCTGATGATGTGGTCTTTGTCCACTTCGCGAATGGCTTGGTACATTTTGTCCATAACATCCATTTGCTTGCGAGTTGTTGCAGGTGTGTTGCGATCTACCGGCTCGTTTACGAGGTCGTAGGCTGCGATTGTTTCTGACAAATCGGGGCGGACGTTTTTGTAGTGGAGGGCAATTTCGCGCCACAATGTGCACATTTCTTCTTGGTAGATTTCGTTTTTCCAAAAGTCGATGTTGCGTGTACCGCTGTGCTCGTAGCCGTTTTGGCCACCAACAACACCATGCATATCAATGATGGCGTACAAGTCGTACTTTTTGCACATTTCCAAGAACCAGTCAAGGCGAACAAAAGCGTCATCGCGCATTACAAGATGTTCGTCATCGGGGCCTTCCATAAAGTTACGGTAGTAAACAGGGAGTCGAATTGTGTTCAAGCCAAAGCTCTTGACGTTGGCAAAGTCTTCCTCTTGGATGAAGTTGTTGTAGTACATTTCCCACAAATCCTTGACCTGTTGCTCGGTGAGATTTGGGTTGTTGTTCATGATTTCCACAACTTCGTCTTGGAAGGTTTCCAAGTAGCCTTCCACAATGCCTTGGTCGTTGACCTTGGCAAAGGAGCCATCCTTTTTGAGCTCGGCACCAATGCTGTTGACAGTCATAAAGCTTTCTTGCAAGAACCAGTTACCAAAACCGATACCATTCAAAGCAACGCGTTTGCCAGTTTTGTCGTAGATACCACGTCCCACTGCGCGCAAAGGTTGAGTGCCTGTTGGGTTGAGTGCATCGACATAGGAGGGAATTTCTGTGTAGTAGTTTTTGCGGAAAACTGCTACGTTTACGCACAATGCGCCAATAATTAGGCCAATTACACCAATCACTACGCCAATGATGATTAGCACTCGCGTTGTGCGTGGCAATGTTGAAAATTTGTTCATAATACACCTCGTTTTGTGTTTTACTTGTAAAGTATACCACAGCACAACACAGTTTTCAATAAAAAAAGGGTAAATTGTTCAAATGGAACAAATTACCCTTGTGGTTTAGATATTGTTTTGTGGTTAGTTGTTTGGCGGACGAGCAAAATGCGAGAGATTGCGCAGATATTTTGCCACCAAAAGACAACAAGATGTTGCGAACGAGACTTAAACTATTTGCACAACTCTTCCAACTCTGCCAAGGTGTCGGCAAAGGATTTTGCAACAATTTGGAATGGTTCTTCGCTTGTGAGGTCTACGCCTGCAACCTTGAGTTCACTAACTGGATCCATGCTACCGCCAAGGCCAAGGAACTTTTTGTAGTTGGCAAGTGCTTGTTCGCCTTCGTTCAAGATCTTTTCGGCAATGCAAACAGCAGAGATGATACCTGTGGAGTACTTGTAAACGTAGAATGCGCGGTAGAAGTGAGGAATGCGAGACCACTCGTAAGCGATTTCTGGATCGTGCTCTACGTGTTCGCCGTAGTACATCTTGTTGAGTTCGAGATACTTTTGGCACATAACGTCAGCCGTCAAAGGTTGGCCCTTTTCTACAATGTCGTGGGAGATTTGTTCGAACTCGGCAAACATTGCTTGACGGTACATTGTTGTGCGGAGCATATCGAGGTAGTATTGAAGAAGGTACTTCTTTACCTTTTCGTCTGTGGTTGTTTTGAGAAGGTACTTCAACAACAATACTTCGTTACATGTGGATGCAACCTCGGCAACAAAAATCTTGTAGCCCTCTTTTGCCATAGGTTGAGTTTTGCTACTGTAGTAGGAGTGCATAGAGTGACCCATTTCGTGAGCGATTGTAAAGATGTCGTGTGTGGTCTTTTGGTAGTTCAAAAGCATGTATGGGTGAACACCGGATACGCCCATGGAATATGCACCGCTACGCTTTGTTGGAGTTTCGTGAACGTCAATCCAACGATTTGCAAATGCGTGGCGAACAACCTCCAAGTAGTCTTCGCCAAGAGGAGCAAGGCCCTTTAGAACAAGTTCGCAAGCTTCTTCGTACTCGCAGGAGATGTTTGCATCTTCAAAAATGGATGTGTACAAGTCATACATGTGGAGTTTTTCCACACCCATCAAGCGTTTGCGCAAACCAATGTAGTTGTGCAATGGCTCGAAGCTTGTGTGCATGCACTTGATGAGGTTGTCGTAAACGGCTTTGTCTACTTGTTCGTTGAAAAGTGCCATTTCCATTGTGGAGCTGAACTTTCTTGCTTGGGCGCGGAACCAATCGGCCTTTACACTACCTTCGTACAAACCAGCAAGTGTGTTGATTTTGTCGATGTAGCCCTTGTAGTAAGTTTGGAAAGCTTGACGGCGAACTTCTTGGTCTTTGTGGTCCAAGCACATAGAGTATGTACCATGGCCAAGTGTTACTTCCTTGCCATCCACCATGATGGAGCCAAACTTGATGTCGCCACTATCCAAGCGATTGAAAACTTCTTGGAATTGACCGCTAAATGCGCCAACGCGAGCCATCAATGTTTCTTCCGCAGCGGACAAGATGTGTGCTTTGCCATCCAAGATGTTTTGGAGTTGAACATCGTAGTCGGAAAAATCTGCATCGGCAATGCAATCCTTGAGATACTCGTCTGGTTGAGCGGAAAGTTCGGGGGAAACAAATGCTGTTGCAGCGGAGTATTGTGTGAGCATGCTGTACACACGCATAAATCTGCCTTGACGCTCAGCATCTTGTGCGTCTTCGTTGTAGCTCATAAATGCGTAGCAGTAAAGTTGGCTGAGTTTGAGGTCGTAGGCATCGCTAAGCTTCATAAACTCGAGCAAGCTTGCTTTGTTGCCAAGTTTGCCTTGGAATGCAGCAAGGTCTTGGTACTTTGTGCTCATTTCCACAAAGCGAGCTTCCCAATCGGCTGGGGTAGCAAAAATGTCGGATAGATCCCACTTGTATTTTTCGGGGATTTCGTTGCGGTTTGTGTAAGACATGGTTATCCTCCTTGATTTGACAAATTGCAAATGTTAGCGATCGTTTGTTAGCAACAAAGCCAAAATGCGCACAAAAACTGTTTGCGCAAAGCCCAGGCCATCGCCAATCCGCCATACAATTAGTCAAGTGTATATTGTTTTGGTAATATCAATATTATATAGCAACCATTTCGGCCCGTCAAGTAGCTACAAGATTTTTGACAAAGCAACATTGCCACCGCGCACTTGCAACCTTGTGCTTGGGGCAGATTTACGATGTTGGGCAAGGCAATTATTATATTGTTAGATGCTACCTTTGTTGCAAACT
>JAZRHU010000070.1:0-10362 GCA_045644945.1 Candidatus Fimimonas sp.
TAGGGCGGGGGCTTGCTCCCGCCGATAAAATTGTAGAGGCGTGATATCCTTTGCGTTAGGTGTTTGCAAATATGTACCATATTTTTGCAAAAACTCTTGCACAAATGGCGTGATTGTGGTAAGATGTTGACATAAATCAAGGAGGTACTACCTATGGCAGACTACATCGAAGAAGCAGTTGATCTCGAAGAAGATTCCATCGTCACTTTGACATCCGCAGATGGTCAAGAAGTTGACTTTGTGGAAATTGCAGGCATTGCACTCCGCGGCAATTTCTACGTAATTTTGCAACCTGTTGAGCTTTTGGAAGGTATGGGCGAAGACGAAGCGCTTGTTTTCAAAGTAACACAAGATCGCGATGGCGAAGACCACTTCAACATCGAACTTGATGACGAAATCATTGGCGAAGTGTTCGAAGAATACTACCGTCTTTTGGACGAACAAGAGTAAAAATTCTAACAAAAAACAAGGACGTTCTCGTTTGGAGAGCGTCCTTTTTTACTTGTGTATTTGTGCTACACGCAGAGTGAATTTTTGCATAAAAATGGCCCACTTGTGGCGGTGGAAAACAGGTACTTTGTTGTGTGGTAAAGTTTTGCTTGCAAATAATTTTTGCATAAATTGTGCACAAAACACAAGTTGTTTTATCGAGGGCAATTGGGTATCCAAAATTTGCAAAAAATCAAAAATTAGCTACACGTGTTGCAAAAAAACGAGATATTGATGCATATCCCCAAAGGGATATAACTTGACTTTTTGTGCTTTTTGTGGTATGGTATCAATATAAGAGGAAACAACATTGAAAAACGCATTTTTGGAAAAACTAAAGGAATCGTTAACATCGGTACTACCAGTAGTTGTGATAGTGCTGATTTTGTCCTGCACGCCACTTGTAACCTTGACAGGCTACGAGATTGGTGTATTTTGTTTTTCCTCATTTTTGCTCATTTTGGGCATGGGATTGTTCAGTCTTGGTGCCGATGTTGCCATGAGCCCAATGGGCGAGCAAATTGGTGCAGGTCTAACTCGTTCCAAGAGCAAAGGATTGCTCATTCTTGTTTGCTTTGCAATGGGTGTTTTGATCACCATTGCCGAGCCGGATTTGTCGGTGCTTGCCGAGCAAATCAAAAACAAAGTGGATCCAACAACATTGCTTGTGACAGTTGGTGTGGGCGTTGGTGCTTTTTTGGTTATTGGCGTTCTCAAAACGGCTTTCAAGGTGTCACTCAATTCCATTTTGATGGTGTGCTACATGCTCTTGTTTGCGCTTGCAGCATTGCTTGTAGAAAGTGGCAATGGCGACTTTTTGGCGCTATCCTTCGACTCTGGTGGCGTTACAACAGGTCCAATCACAGCTCCATTTATCATGGCTCTTGGCGCCGGTATTGCCGGCACGTTGGGTAGCAAAAACCATCGCGACTCATCATTTGGTTTTGTTGCGCTTTGCTCCATTGGCCCCATTTTGATGGTGGCATTTTTGGGATTGACATCCAAAGGGGATGTTTCCTACATCCCACCTGACTACGCCATTAGTAACGACATTGTTGGTGCATTTTTGCATCGCACTTGGGATACCATCAAGGAAGTTGGTCTTTCCTTGGGCCTTATCGTTGCTTTCTTTACAGTTTTGCAAATCACCTGCTTGAAGCTCCCTCGTGCAAAAATTGTGCGTATGGCAGTTGGTATGGGCTATACCTTTGTCGGTTTGGTGTTGTTTTTGACGGCGGTCAACGTTGGATTTACCCCAATCGGCTACAAAATTGGTAACCAACTTGCGGAAAACTCCACCGTTTTGGTAATTGCCGGCCTTGTGCTTGGTGCCGTTACCGTTTTGGCGGAGCCTGCCGTGCACGTTTTGAACAAGCAAGTAGAAGAAATAACCAACAAAGCCATCAGCAAAAAGTCTATGCTTGTTGCATTGTCGGTGGGTGTTGGTATTTCCTTGGGACTTTCCATGCTACGAATTGTTTTGGACTTTTCCATTTTGTACTACCTTGTTCCTGGCTACTTCATTTCGTTGGTGCTTTCGTTGTTTGTACCCAAAATGTACACAGCAATTGCGTTTGACTCGGGTGGAGTTGCATCTGGCCCACTCACATCAACGTTTATTTTGCCCTTTGCCATTGGTGCATGCATGATGAGCCAAGGTGTGGACAAAATTTTGATGGACGCATTTGGTATTGTTGCAATGGTTGCAATGACGCCACTTATCACAATTCAACTACTTGGTTTCCGTTCCGTGATGAACAGACAACTCAAGAGCCGTATCGCCCAACGCAAGATTATCAGCGCTGAGGACGACCAAATCATCAACTTTATGTAAGGAGGAATGCAATGGAAAAGAAAGCTCGCAAAAGAATATCTCCACCACGTGTTCCACCTGTGCGCCCACCTTTCAAAAAGGAGCCACCCAAGCAACCGCTTGCGCCACACAAATTGATGCTACTTATAACAATTGTTCCTCGTCGTAAGGCAGAGTACTACGTAGACTTGATTGCCTCCTTCGAGTGCAACATGCAATTGGAAGTTTCTTCCTTTGGTACATCTGGTGTGTTTGGCCTTGGCTACGACATCGAAAAACAAACAATTTTTTCCGTCATTCGTCAAGATAGGGTTAGCGAAGTATTGGCAAAACTCAACGAAAAGTTCACGACCATCCGCGGTGGCAAAGGCGTTGCATTTACCGTACCATTTACAAGTATGGTGGGTGTGTCTAGTTATCAATTTTTAAGCAACAAACAGTGAGGTAAAGTATGGAATTCAAACACGAAGTTATATTTTGCATAGTTAACGCTGGGTTTTCCGAAGCGGTGATGGATGCTGCACGCGAAGTGGGTGCTCGTGGCGGTACTGTTTTGCACGCAAGTGGCACAGCAAACACCGATGCGGAAAAAATCTTTGGCATCACCATCCAACCGGAAAAGGACGTTGTGATGATTTTGGTAAGTAGCGACATTCGCGACAAAGTTCTCCACGCATTGTACGAAAGCGCCGGTCTCAAAACGGAAGGCCAAGGTATTGCATTTGCCTTGCCCGTACAAGACGTTGTTGGCTTGACAAACTTTACCCCTGTGGAAAAACCAACCCAAAAACCAACTCAACCAACCGATCCACAAGAGTAAGTTTTGTGGCTACTATATTGCAACTAAATTTGCAAATAGAAGGGAAAGTTATTCCTAGAAATTAAATACGTATTTAAACTCGGCTTTCAACAAGTCGAGTTTTTTAATACAAAACATCTTGATAAATTATTTTGATTGTGGTATACTGAATAAGCCAAACGAACTTAATATTATCGCAAATGGGCGTAGTTTCTTTTTATAGGATAATTATGCTCCTATTTTGCCATACTATTTGAACATGTATCCATTTGATAAAAGTGCGACTCCCGTTCGATAGTATGACTATGCTTATACTTGCGATAAAAGTTCGTTTGGCGACAGCTTGGAGTTTCGCATTTTTAGTGCGTTAACTTCGGTTGGCGCACTTTTTTATATATTTAAGGAGGGATTACAATGAGAAGAAAGGTTGCGTTGATGGTAAGTATAGTTTGCTTGTTCTTGGTAATTTTGAGTGGCTGTGGTTTTATTGAAGGTAGATCATTTTCAATAAAGGATATAGACTGGACCGTTGAAGAGAAAATATTTGAAGGTAAGAATACGGTTGTTTTCTCTTATCAAAATAACTCAAAATATACTATAATTGGAGTAGATATTGAGTTTAAGCAAAAAGAAAATTTGAGCGAAGAAGAACTCGCTATCTTAGATAAGTATTCTGATTTTGAAAGTAATTTATCTAGTATATATATTACTGCAAATAACTATTACTTCACAAAAGCAAACGAAAAATCAAACGTTGTTCCTTGCAACTTGATTGGAAGCTGGAACTACTGTCATGATATAGAAGAGTATAATATAATGGAGCCGACTAGATTAAGCGTTGCTTATATCAAAGACGATAAGATGTTTGGTGTTGAATATGACTTTGAAAGTAAAAAAACGAACAATCTTTCAGAGGATGGAGAAGCTTTGTTTGAGTGGACAGAAGGACAAGCTAAGGATCTTCTCCCTAGACCAGACAAAGAGGTAGTTAAAGTGGGCTTTGACTTCGATGGAATGTTTAGCTTTTCGATTTGGGATGCGACTGAAGAAGATTTCAACAATTACATAGAAAAGTGTAAAGAAATGGGATTTGTTAAAAACATTGATAATTCTGATTATTTCGGCTATAAATCATACCAAGCAGAAGATGGGAAAGGAAATCAAGTGCATGTATATTATAAATCGCAAAGTAACCATAGAGAACCTTGTCGAATTGAAGTAGAAATTAACTACTAATTAAGAATCGTGCCTAATTCTTTTGAATATAAGCTATGTGTATAATTGGTTAAAAAAGGATAGCACCGATGTGCTATCCTTTTTTTTGCATCATAAAGAATTATTTAGGACTTGGCATATTGTCAAGTCCTTTGTTTTTCTTTTAGTGTGTAGTTGTAGTGCATTTAGCAAAATCTCGCCAAGTCGTAGGGGTGACCTGTGGTCGTCCGCATGGTTTGGAGTATCCTTGTGCCAAAACACAATAGTGTGCTTGGCCAAACAAAAATCGTTACTTGATTGGCAAGCTAACAAGTGGCAACATTTGCTCCAATGTGTACACTTGGTAGTCGTCGTAGTTTTTTGCAAGAATAATTTGGAAATCCAGTGCGCAAAACTCCGCCATAACTTGACGGCAAACACCACATGGCGGACAAAAGTCTGCAGTGCCCATTTCCGCTCCCTTTGCATTGCCTACAACAGCAATGGCAACAAAGTCACGTTCCCCTTCGGAGATGGCTTTGAAAAAGGCCGTTCTTTCGGCGCAGTTTGTTGGGGAAAAGGTTGCGCTTTCGATGTTGCATCCGCGGTAGATTTTGCCAGATTTTGTCAACAACGCTGCTCCTACAAGCCAATTTGAGTAGGGTGCATAGGCCATTTTTTGTCCTTCGTAAGCTTCGCGAACAAGCATTTTGTAGTCAATCATAAGTACCTCCACATCAAGGTGATTTTTGTGTAATTTGGAAGAGTATTATATATCAATTTGATACGTTTGTCAATAGCCAAAATAACAACGTCTGTTGCTACTAGTGTAATTGTAACGTCACAAACACAGTCTATTAGCGAAATTTTAATGCACAAATTTCTAGTGTATCTCTCTTGAATTTGACGGCGCAAAGTGGTAAAATAGTGTTGTTAAAGTATTTTAACAAATTTTTATCACAAGGAGATTAATATGGCAAGATTTGTTCTTAACGAAACAAGTTATCACGGCAAAGGATGCGTTGCGGAAATCGCAGGGGAAATCAAGGCAAGAGGCTTCCAAAAGGTGCTTGTTTGCACCGACCCAGACCTAATCAAGTTTGGCGTAGCACAAAAGGTTACAAGCGTTTTGGATGGTGCGGGCATTCCATACGAAGTTTACAGCGAAATCAAACCTAACCCAACTATCGAAAACGTTCAAGGTGGTGTCGAAGTCTTCAAACGTAGTGGCGCAGACTGCATTGTAGCAATTGGTGGTGGTTCCCCAATCGACACAGCAAAGGCAATTGGTATCATCGTGACCAACCCCGAGTTTGCCGACGTTCGTTCTTTGGAGGGCGTTGCTCCAACAAAAAACAGATGTGTTCCTATCATTGCAGTGCCAACAACTGCGGGCACAGCTGCCGAAGTTACCATCAACTACGTTATCACCGACGTTCAAAACAACAAAAAGATGGTTTGCGTAGACGTGCACGATATCCCAGTTGTTGCTATCGTAGACCCAGACATGATGGCTTCCATGCCAAAAGGTCTTACTGCTGCAACAGGCATGGACGCGCTTACTCACGCAATCGAAGGTTACATCACAGGTGGCGCTTGGGCATTGTCCGACATGTTCCATATCGAAGCAATCCGTATCATTGCAAAATCCTTGCGTGGTGCAGTTGCAAACGAAGCGGAAGGACGCGAAGGTATGGCTCTTGGTCAATACATCGCAGGCATGGGCTTCTCTAACGTAGGTTTGGGTATTGTTCACTCCATGGCACACCCTCTTGGCGCATTGTACGACACACCTCACGGCGTAGCAAACGCAATCATTCTTCCTACTGTAATGGAGTATAATGCTCCTGCAACAGGCGAAAAATATCGCGAAATTGCTCGTGCTATGGGCGTACAAGGGGTTGACGCTATGTCTCAAGAAGAGTATCGCAAAGCTGCAATCCAAGCTGTAAAACAACTTTCCAAGGACGTTGGTATCCCTGCCGACCTCAAAGATATTGTCAAGCTCGAGGACGTAGACTTCCTTGCACAATCAGCATTTGACGACGCTTGCCGTCCAGGTAACCCAAGACCAACCAGCGTAGAGGAAATCAAACAACTTTACTTGTCTTTGATGTAGTTGTACTATTCAAAACACAGGAAAAACACCTTGCAAAAGGTGTTTTTTTGTTATGTAAAAAGAACGCTTGGATACCTTTGCGTCAAGTTGCTTACGTCAATTGCAAGGGCGCTGTACGCATGAATCAAAATTGTTTGTTTGATGGTAATTGCGGTAAAAATTGGCCATTTTTGGCGGTCTTTTGGTGTGTTTTCGATGTTTTTTGTTACAAAAAATATCACTAAAAATTGCGCAAAAATGCCGTAAAAGCGTTGACATTGCGGGCGTTATATGGTATCATAATGTAGCACTTCTATAAGGGGTGTAATTTTTTGCGTGCAAAAAAGCAAAAAAACACCAAAGTAAACAATTTGTAACATATATTAGGAGAACACAACTATGGCAGCAAAGAAAGGTAATAGAGTAAAGGTTGTTCTTGCTTGCACAGAATGCAAACAACGCAACTACGACACTTACAAGAACGGTAAGACAACAACAGGTCGTCTTGAGTTCAACAAGTATTGCAGATTCTGCAAAAAGCACACAACTCACAAAGAATCTAAATAGTAAGGAGAACAACTATGGCAGCACAACAAAAGACCAAAAAACCTGGCCTTTTCAAGAGACTTGGCAAATTCTTTGCTAAAAGTTGGTCTGAGCTCAAAAAGGTTACTTGGCCTACTTTCAAAAAAGTTGTCAGCAACACACTTATCGTATTGGCAGTAGTATTGTTTTTCTCACTTGTTGTATTTGGTTTTGATACAGGTTTTATGTATCTTATCAAATGGATTGGCAGTATTGGTGCATAAGTAGGGTAAACTATGAGCGAAACTAACAACGCAAAATGGTATATTTTGCACACCTACTCCGGCTACGAAAGTTTGGTTAAAAAGTCCATCGAGCAAATGGTTGAAAACGGCAATTTGCAAGACGTGATTTTGGACATCAAAATTCCAACCGAAACATTGGTGGAAGAACGCAACGGCAAGCTTAAGGCTTACGAAGCTAAAGTTATGCCTTGCTACGTGTTCATCAAATTGGTGTACTCATCTCAACTATGGTTTATGCTTACAAACACTCGTGGCGTAACAGGTTTTGTTGGCCCAAATGGTAAAGCATGGCCTCTTGAAGAGGACGAAGTAAAACGTCTTCGTCTTGAGGAAAGAGTTGTTAACTTTGACATGGTTGTTGGCGACAACGTAACAGTTGTATCTGGCCCATTCGAAGGTTTGGTTGGCGTAATCAAATCCATCGACGAAGCACACCAAAAAGCACAAATCATGCTCAATATGTTCGGTCGCGAAACAGCTGTAGATATGGACTTTGTCCAAATCGAAAAAATCAACGCAACACCTGTAACAGAGTAATCTGTTCGTGTTATAAAATCACGCCCTGGGCAATGGCGCAAAAAGGCCAAATTATGGGAGAAGGCAAACAAAGTTTGCACTTCGTTTAACCACGAATAGGAGGAAATCACAATGGCAAAAAAGGTTACGGCAGTTGTAAAACTTCAACTTCCTGCCGGCAAAGCAACACCAGCTCCACCAGTAGGTTCTGCTCTCGGTCCTCACGGTATCAACATCCCTGCATTCACAAAGGACTTCAACGCTAGAACACAAGACAAGGCTGGTCTTATCATCCCTGTTATCGTTACTATCTATCAAGACCACAGTTTCACTTTCGTCTTGAAGACACCACCAGCACCTGTACTTATCAAAAAGGCATGTGGTATCGAAAGCGGTAGCGCAACACCAAACAAAACAAAAGTAGCAAAAATCACACACGCTCAAATTGAAGAAATCGCTAAACTCAAGATGGTAGACTTGAACGCTGCATCTTTGGAAGCGGCTTGCTCAATGATTGCTGGTACTGCTCGTAGTATGGGCATTGTCGTAGAAGGTTAAGGAGGCGTAATATGAAAGGTAAGAAATATGTTGACGCTTTGAAAAAGTACGACAGAACAAAGCAATATGACATGAGCGAAGCTATCGAAAAAGCTATCGAAATGGCAACTGCAAAGTTTGATGAAACTTTGGAATTGCACGTAAAACTCGGTGTAGACACACGTCACGCAGACCAACAAGTTCGTGGTGTTGTTGTTCTTCCAAACGGTACAGGTAAAACTGTTCGCGTACTTGTTATCGCTAAGGGTGCAAAAGCTGACGAAGCTCAAGCTGCTGGCGCTGACTACGTAGGTGCAGAAGAATACATCGAAAAAATCACAAAACAAAACTGGTTCGAGTTCGACGTACTCATCACAACTCCAGACATGATGGGCTTGGTTGGTCGTATGGGTAAAATCCTCGGTCCTAAGGGCTTGATGCCTAACCCAAAGAGCGGTACAGTTACTATGGACGTAGCTAAAGCTATCGCTGATATCAAAGCTGGTAAAGTTGAATACCGCGTTGATAAACAATCTATCTGTCACGTTATCTTCGGTAAAGTTTCCTTCGGTAAGGACAAGCTTGTTGAAAACGTAACAACAATCATGGATGCTTTGATCAAAGCTAAACCAGCAAGTGCAAAGGGTACATACCTCAAATCCGTTGCTGTTGCAACAACAATGGGCCCTGGCATCAAGGTTGCTTACAAAGCGTAATCAAAACTAAATTACTAACCCACAACCGTTCCAAAGACAGCAAGTGCACAAGTAAATCTTGCCGAGGTACAAACAGGTTAACACAGTCAAATGCGACTCCTACCCTTGTACCTTTGCGGTGCAAGGGTTTTTAATTTCTTAGCCCCTCTCGCAAGTTATCGTTGCTTTTTGACGGCAAACTGACTGTGCAATCATCGATGTTTTGTTCGGTTACAGACCTTCCAGGTATGCGCCCTCACAACAACATCGCGCTTGCTTGCATTTTGCTCGTCAAAGCGTTAGCACTAAGCAACCATTCCTTGCTCAAGTGGCTTGTGGATATCTCACAAGGGTATCAAAAATTTTAAAAGGAGGAAGAAATCAACATGGACATCAAACTTAGCCCTGCTCAAGCAGCCAAGAGAGAGGTTGTTGAACAACTCAAGGAAAAAATCAAGAGTTGCCAATCTTTCGTAGTTCTTGACTACAAGGGACTTACAGTTGCAAAGGACACAGAGTTCCGTAACGAACTTCGTAAAAACGGCGTTGAATACAAAGTTTACAAAAACACATTGTTCCGCATCGCTTTGAACGAACTTGGTTACACCGAATTCGACGAAGCTCTTAACGGCCCAAGCTCCTTTGCTTTCGGCATCGAAGATGCTATCGCTCCAGCTAAAGTTGCTGCAGAATCCATCAAAAAGCTCAACGCTATGAGCATCAAATGTGGTATGTTCGACGGCAAGTTCGCTGATGCTGCTACATGCAACGCTATGGCAAAAGTACCAAGCAAAGAAATTCTTCTCGGTATGCTTGTTTCTGTACTTTCCGCTCCAATGCGTGGCCTTGCTGTTGCTCTTAATGCAATTGCAGAAAAACAAGGTGAGTAATCACCAACAATCAGCGTAAACTTACGCACAACACAAAAAGGTACGCACACCGCCACAAGGGATGCAAAACAAAAAATAGGGCAAAAGGCCCACAAAAATTTAAATTTATCATAGGAGAATATAACAATGGATATCAAAAAGTTTATTGAAGAAATCAAAGCTCTTACAGTTTTGGAATTGAACGAACTTGTTCACGCAATCGAAGAAGAATTTGGCGTAAGTGCTGCTGCACCTATCGCTGTTGCTGGTGGCGCTGCTGCTGCAGAAGGTCCTGTTGTTGAAGAAAAGACAGAATTCGACGTAGTTTTGAAGGCTGCTGGTGCTAACAAAATCGCAGTTATCAAGGCTGTTCGCGAACTTACAGGTCTTGGTCTTGTTGAAGCTAAAAAGCTTGTTGAAAGCGCTCCTGCAGTTGTTAAAGAAGCTCAACCTAAGGAAGTTGCAGAAGACTACGCTAAGAAGCTCACAGAAGCTGGCGCAGAAGCTGAAATCAAATAAGTT
>JAZRHU010000071.1:0-21993 GCA_045644945.1 Candidatus Fimimonas sp.
CATAGAGGTCAGCATCAAGCACTTGGCCATCTGTCAAGGTTTTGTACAATTCCACGTCGCTTTGTGCCAAAAGTGGAAGTGTGTCCACTTGTGGGTTGACGGAAAAACTATCGTTTGCACTTGGATTGAAATGTACGCACAAGCTTGGGATAACCACGTTGTAGTTGCTTGCAACAAGCTTTTGAACAACGCCGTTTTCGCCCTTTTCGAGAACACGTCCTGCAATTTTAAGTGGACGATCGAAGTAGGTGTACAACAAACCACCGCCGTATTTTTCCGTATTCAAACGCTTTGCGCCTTCGCTTGCAACAAGTTTTGTGCCCTTAACTTTGAAACTTGGAGAGTCGGTGTGGCTTTCGCAAATGGAAAGCACCTTGTTTGGACCCACAACAAAGGCAATAACGGAGGAACCATTGCGTGTGACGAAATACTTGCCACCTTCGGCAATGTTCCATTTTTCGCCAAGGGAAAGCTCCACAAAGCCGTTGCCCTTCAAAATGTCGCACACGTTTTGTGTTGCGTGGTAAGCTGTGTAACTGTTTTTTAGGAATTCTTGCACCTTCATAGATGACTCCTTTTGTATCTTTGATACAACTTTTTGTGGACAAATTGTAACACAAAGAAAACTGCAAGTCAATCATAAATGGTAAAAAGGTGCTTTTTGCTAGTTTTGTTTGATTTTCAACTTGATATCGAAGGCAATTTGCGACATCTCGAAAGAGCTTGTAAATGTGTTTGTGCCAAATTTTTGACGGAACTTTTCGTGCAGGCCCATCAAGTCGACGTTGTTTTGTTGTTGGAAAGCAACAAACTCTTCCAACATTTTTTGCGCATCAAGTTGCAGTTGATCAAGCACTTCCTTGGGGATGTCCTTTTCCGTTTGCACAGTAAGATTGCCACTTTGGCCAAAGTCGTCCGTTCTGGCAAGTCGGCACTTTAGTTCTACATCAACTTGCGCACTTTGCTCGGACACCTTGATATCTACCTTCTTTTTGCTGACGATAAAGGTCAACTTTTCCCCTTTAACTTGCACAATAAAAACATCCCCGCTTACATCCTTTGTCAGCAACGAAAGACCGCGCAAGTGCTCGTTATCCAAAATGCAAACAAACTTATTCTTGCGAAAAGCCACCAACTTGTTGTAGGCAAAGTACCCCTGTGTTTTGTTGGGGTTTTGGCTGTCGGTGTTTTGGGAAGGAACAAACTCCACGTAGTTGGCAAAGCCGGTGCAAGCAAGCTCCTTTTGACTGCGTGCATACTGCAAAAGTGAGTTTGTTGGCAGACCAACAGTTTTGGATTGCTGTTGTAGCATGGCAATTATCGCCAAGGATGAGCTTTGTGACATAGCTTCGCCATGATTCAACAAATCCTTTGCTTCCCCCTTGGCGCAACAAATTGCCGATGACTCCTTAAAGTTGTAGGAATGGATGAAAAAATCCACAATTTGCGAAAAGTCCACCTTGGTGTACAAGCTTTGGCCCAACACAAGCAATGCGCATTGGCCAAGAGATGCTTCCTTGCCCATCTGCTCGGAAATTTGTTGTATGGCATGGGCTATTGTTTGCCCCTGGACTGTGATGGTTTTACTAAAGGTGCCCACCTGTTCGCTTCCGTTGCCGGGGCTTACAACTTCCGCCGTTACAACAAGTTGATTGTCCTCCGACAAATCTAGCCCAAGGCCGATGATAATGGCACGATTAAGAATGTCGTTGGATACAAAACTTGCCGACGTTGCAATCAAAGCAATTGCAACCAACAAGATCACTCCAATACGCTTTAGACTACTCATTTTTGCACCCCTGTGTTCAGTTTTTTGTTAGCAAGCGTTGTCAACAACGGCAGGGAAATGGGCAACAAATACTGCACCAAAGCAAAGGGCACAAGCAACTTGTCCATAAAGTCTTGCGCAATGTTTTCCGCCGGAATAACAATGGGCAACATCAATAGCAATGCGATTACCAAAATAGCCCAAATGTTGGGTTTGCTAAAGTGCAAGCCAAACAATTTTTCACCACACTTGTAGGCACAATAGATAAAAATGACAATCTTTACCAACACCGACATTATCCACACGGAAAGTGTAAGCCAATCCCAACGGCCGTTGGTTGTTTCCGCAACGGAAAATACGGAAATTTTGCTCATTGCAAGCTTGATATCCGGCGCGATAGAACCAAACAACGCCACAAAAATGATATTCATTGCAACCGTCAAAACAACACCCACAGCAAAGGATGTAAATATTGGCGCAAACACACGCTTTTTAACTTGGATGTGCTCCAAAATGTAGTACACAAAAATGTAGTCGGAAAACCAATAGGAGTGCTCGAACGTTGCTTTGATGATGTTGGTTACACCCGATTCCGCAATGGGAAAAATGCCACCAAAGTCCGTTTGCTTTAGCGTGAAGGAAAGTAGCGCAACAATGCAAACCACAATCAACGTGCACAACAATTGCCCCATGCGCGCAATGCTGTTAAACCCGCGTGCAATTACAAAATACGCCGTTGCAACAATGGGCAACACAAACATTATCCAATTGGTAGACACATCAAACGTTACGGCAAACATTCGGTAGCAGGAGTTCAAAAGCACGATACTTCTGCTAACAAATAGCACAAAAAACACCACGTGTACCACTTTTTCTACAATTGGCGAAAGTGTTGAGCGCAAAATTTTGTCCAAGGAAAGGTTGTGTTGCTGGTTGAGTTTTAGCGCCCACGCCAAAAACGCAAGGCACACGCCATCCCACAAAAATGCCACCACAAGCACCAGCCAACCATCGTGGCCGACCGATTCGGCAAGCTTGGACGGCAAGGACAAAAACTTGCTACCAGAAATAACCAACAACGTTAGCAAGGAAAACTGTCCAACAGTAACTTTGTTGCGATTCATTGGCCCCTCCTTGTGCTGTTTTTGTTAGGAATGGACTTGGGACGTTTTTTCCAAGAAACAAGTGGTTTGTTCATCACAGCATCCTGCTTGTCGTTGTCCATAGTGGGAGTAAATGGCGCCAAAAATGGTGTGTGATACTCCTGCATAGAACACAGGTAAAACAAGATTACCATCATACTCAAAATTACACCCAAAATACCCATCATACCCGCAATGTAGGTGATGGCAAGACGCAAAAGGGAAAGTATCAAGGTGTTGTCCGGCATGGTAAAAAGTCCAATGCCAGATAACGCACCAATCATAACGGCTGGCGCACCAATTAGCCCTGCCTTTACAGCGGCATCGCCCAAAACAATTGCGCCCACTAAGGAAAGGGATATGCCAACTGCCGATGGCATACGAAGGTTTGCCTCGCGCAAAATGTCGAAAATTACAATGATAAGTATCATTTCTGCCAAGGGAGAAAAGGGTATGGCTTGAGTGGCGTTTAGTACCGTTATCAAAAATTTTAGTGGAATGATTTGGTAGTTGTACATTTGCAAACACACGTAGAGGGATGGCAACAACACGCTTGCGAGTACGCTGATAAATCGCAAAATGCGGTTTAGTGACGTCATTGTGTTGTCTTCGTAGTAGTCGCCGGGGGATTGCAAGTCTTCCACGTACAAATACGGCACAGTAAGCACCATGGGCGAGCCATCCACAATTATCGCTACGCGTCCTTCCAACATCTTGCCAACGGCAACATCGGGTTTTTCCGTCATGCCCACACGCCTGAACAATGCCGTTTTGTTTTGGTCGATGTAGCGAGAAAGGTAGCTTGCATCCAACACGCCATCGATGTTGATTTTTTGTACCTGTTGGATGACCTTGTCTACCACTTTGTTGTCGGCAATGGAACTGAGGTAGCACACAAAAACTGTTGTGTTGGTGTACTTGCCAACGTTTAGCGTTTTGACCTTTAGATCAGCTGTTTTAAGCCGTTTGCGAATGAGCGTAAGATTGGTCTTGGCATCTTCGATAAAGCCCTCGCGTGGGCCACGCATAACCATTGATGTGGGAGGCTCGATGATGGCACGAGCAAGCGTTGTTCTGGTGTCCACAGCAATGCAATTTTGTTGGTCAAAAATTACTGTGTAGCCATTGGAAATTACATCCAGCACGTCAAAAAAGTTGGCGGGTTCTTTGACGATGGCACCTGTTGTAAGGCGTTTTTTGATGGTATCAAAGTCCGTTGCCTTTTCTCCGTAGGTCAACGGCTCCACCACGTAGTTGCATATTTTGATGTCACTACACATGCTATCCAAAAAGCAAAGTGTAAGGGACAATCCGCAATCCACTTGACGGGTAGTAAAGTCATCGTCATTTTGATAGGTATTTTGCAGTTGATTTAGATAGTTATTCATACAACTAATTTTGCCAGTTTGATAGCGGAAATATACCCACTACAAGCAAAATGTATGCAATTGTTTTGGTTACAAAACAACCAATAACCATCAAAAAACACACCACGTGGCCGTTTTTTTTGCATTACAGACCTAAAAACTGCAACAAAAAAACACACCAACAGATGTTGATGTGTTAGATTTACAAATATCTAGTTATTGTACTTTTATTGCAAAACTTTAGATGGATATTTTGCTTTGTTTTGCATGACGCTTTACTGCAGTTTAATCAAATATTTTGCATGCTCTTTTGATTGTTTTCTGTAAAAACTGCACCACGTGTTGATTTTTTAGCGCATCACTTTGCCAAACAAATTTTCGTAAGGAATGTCTCCAACGTCGTTTGCACGGCTGTCGTGACTTACATCGCGATTATCCCCCATGGCAAAAAAGTGACCTTGTGGGATTGTGTAGGGGCTATCCTTTGTGTAGGACGCCAAGCGTTGTAGCATGTAGGGAGAAATGTAGAATTGCTTTTCGTCAACAAGTGACTCATCTTCCACCTTGTCGCCAACTGCTGTGTACCACTCGCCAACAATTTGACCATCGAGTGTTTTGACCATCACTTTGTACTTGTTGCCAACTTGCTCTACCCAAATTTGTTCGCCAGCTGTTGCAACAACACGTTTGATGAGCAATCGATGTTGGTCGTTAGTGCCATCCATCTTGGGGAAAAAATCAAAGTGACGCTTGAACCAAGTGGGATTGTTTAGGTAAAAAACAACCACGTCTCCGCGTTTTACGTCCTTTTCGGTGGCATTTCGGTCAATACTTACAACTGCGCCATCGGCATAGGTTGGGAACATGCTATCCCCCGAAACCACCACATTGGTAACAAAACACGCCTTTACAACAACCGTTGTTACAAGCACAATCAACACAGCTACAAGCAAAATGTTAAGGATTTTGTCCCACTTGTTTTGCTTGGGCTTGTCGGCAAAATTTTGCTCGTCAAAGGTATCAAATTCAGTTGTCGGTGTTTGTTGGTTCAACGCTTTTTACCGCCTTGTGAAATTTGTCGTTGGGCAACATCACAACGTGCCCGCATTGTTTACATTTGATTTTGTAGTCTGCGCCTGTTCGCAACACTTCCCACTTGTTGGAGCCACAAGCGTGGGGTTTTCGTGTAGTGACAGTATCGCCAAGTTTGCAAGTTATCATACCAAAATAATGTTGTTAACCAAAAAGGTTTGGTCGCTCTTCAAAACGAGAACCTCGGGCACTTTGTCCGCAGGCATGGATTTACTACGTTCGCTACTGTTGCTCAAAAATTGCGAGCTATCCACCGTTACGCGTTGCCACTTGCCAACGGCATGGATTTCCACCTTGGCAACATACACGTCGTTTGTTTTGCCGTAGTCGCAAACCACCGCAACATACAAATCGCCCTTTTCGTTTGCACAAATATCGCAGGTTACTGCAAAAGCAAAGTTCTTTTTGACGCTGGCATCTGTCAAAGCAAACGTTGCAAGACAATTACCTTTTGCGCCAACAATATCCAAGTAGCCCTTTTGACGTTTGTACTCGGAGTTGGTAAACGTCCAAGCTTTGCGCTCGGTGATGTTGATAAGTTTGTAGTTACCTTCGCCAGTAAACACAATGCTGTTTGCCATTTTGACATTGCGAGCATTTTTTACAGGGATTTCCAACAATGGCGAAGATGTTGTGATCTTGTCCTTGATTTCGGCAAAGGCAAGAGCGTTGCAGTTTTCTTGATACAAATCCAGCTTGCCAACGTAGCCATCCTCCGTTTGCTCAAGTTGCGCTTGCACCCAATGCTTTGCCAAGGCATTTGCATTTGTGCAGTACCAAACGGCAACGTCTTGTGGATATGCTGATGTTTTTACCTTTACAAAGTAGTTGCCATCTTCCACAAAGTAACTCAAGTCGTAGTCCTTGTCCACGTTTGTTCCCTTGCACCAAGCAATTACGCTTTTGATATATCGCGAGTCCAAACAGTCAAGTGTGTCGGGCACAATCAACAAACGGCTTTGGTCGTTTAGGCGGTAGAGGTATTTGCTAACTTCCGTAACGTCACTAAGGTGGCTGTTTGCCGAGTTAACAACAAACACCGGTACGGAAATATTGATGATGTAGCTTTGGGGTGCAAGGCCCATTGTCCAAGCTTGACTTTTGTCGTCGTGGGCAAATTGGTCTTGTAGTGACGCTTTGCCATCTACGATAAAGTCCTTTTCTGGGTAGTCGATATTCAAGTCGCCAAACAAAAATGCGCCGTTGGTAACGCGTTTGTCTTGCGCACACACGATGATGCCTACCGAACTGCAATGTCCAAGTGTCACTACCGAAACGGTGGAAACGTTCATTTCCTCCACAAGGTAGGTGATGGCACGCATACAACTCAAAGCTTGCTCGTAGAGCTTGCTTTCGCGCACGTTTTCGCCAAAGAAGAACACGTCCTTGTTTTCGATAGCGTTGCAGTAGGAAACCTCCTCGGGGTACATTGTTCCGCAGGAGTTTTCCGTACGACCATCGATATCCACAGCCATGGCAACAAAACCCCTTTCGGCAATATCGCGAATTTCTTGGTGGATGTTTTCGCGACCGCTGGGGCTAATCAAAAGTACCGATTTGGTAGCTTTTTTGTTGGGTAGGCAAATGTGGGCGCAAATACGAGTTTGGCGTCCACTGGCAAAAGTTCTACCTGTAAAGTAGATTTTTTTGTAGGTCAGTTTGTCACCCACATCTACCTTGGCAACTGTAACGTCCAGTTGTTCGGCAGATGGATCAAATCCGTACCATAGTGTTTTTGTGGTAAGTAGTTCCATAGTGTTCCTTTTTGACGATTTTTGTCACAATTGATGGGAAAATTTGCAAGCTTGTTTGCAAAATTGATGTCAAAGTATATTTTAGCACATCTATAACAATTGTGCAATAGCTAATTTTACTTGTGATAAGGTGTGTTTGCGGAAATTGTGCACGCGCGGTAAAGTTGTTCGCACAACACAACTCGGCAAAGTTGGTGTGGCAACGTTATCTTGCCGAAGGAAAGTCGCAAGTTGCACTTACTTTTGACAGTTGGGTGCAAGCCGTTGCTTCCGCCAATGATAAAAGTGAATGTGGAGTAGCTTTGCTTTTGCTCGTCGATGTACTTGGAAATTTGTACGCTATCCAGTGTTTTTCCGTCGATATCCAACGCAACAAGACAACCTTCCGCCTTGGACAAAATTGCTTTGGCTTCCGTCTCCATGATTTTGTCAATTTGTGCTTTGTTGGGCTCGCCATTGAAAAAGCACTCGTCCACCTCCACAATTTCCGTTGTGGCAAAGCGGGAAAGGCGCTTGGTGTACTCGGCAATTGCTTGACGATAAAAGTCTTCCTTTATTTTGCCCACTACTACAAGTTTAAATTTCATATTTTACTCCGCAAATAGGTTTAGCGCCCAAAGTACTAGGCAGGCAACAACTGCAACGGCAAACCAAATCCAGTTGATTGCCGATGGGGTTTGTTTGTGGTCGTTTTGCTTGGCGTAGCACTTGGTTGTAAGCAAATAACCAACCACGCCCCCGCAAAAAATAACTCCGCCAACAATTCCAACAAGCGCAAAGTGCTCCAAGTAGAACTCCGTTGGATCGTACACAAACGTGAAAAACACCACCACAAAATTGTTGAATGCGTGTGTGATGATACTTGTCCACACACTACCACTACGATATGCCAAAAGCATCAAAAAACTGCCCAAAACAAATTGGTGGAGTGTTTGTGCAGGGTTCAAGTGGAACAATGCAAACAACCCGCCACTTAGCAAAATGCCCAAAATGGGTTTGTCGTTTGCAAGGCCTCTGCCCACTGTGCCACGGAACAAAAATTCCTCGCCAATGGGTGCAAGCACTATCGTCATCAATACAAGTGCCACAGGACTCATTTCCAACTCGGTGGTTGGTCTGCTTAGCCCCATGTTTTCGAACCAATCCAAAAACAATTCGTTGATGGGTAGCATCATGTGGATGAGCCCAAAGGTTGCCAAACATCCCCAAAGGATGTGGGCAAGTGGTGGTTTTACATCGGCCGTTGTTGCTTTGACAAAGTCCTTTTGCGCAACTTTGGCATACCACCAAGCGATAGCAAAGATGGAAAGTGGCAAAATTGCATAGATGACGTCGTGAGCAACGCTATCTGCCGGTACGGAAAGCAATGCCATACCCAGCACAAGTTGTGCCACCATATACAAGGCCAATGCAAAGTAAAAACTTGCGATGCCGTCCTTTTTTGTGTACAAGTTAGTCAATGGTTTCTCCTACTGTATGTTGTGATGCAACGTAAAGTTGCACGTCTTTGCCCTCGATAACGTTGTTTTTTTGGTACATTTTGTTTACTGTATCAAAGGCAAGCTCTGCTGTGTTGTTGTTTTCCGAAAGGTGCGCAAGCACTACTTTTTTGACGTTTGTGCCAATCAGTTTTTGCAAAATTTCCGCGCATTGGTCATTGGAAAGATGTCCAAATGGCGAGGATATACGGCGTTTTAGGGGGTATGGGTATCTGCCTTGCATCAACATTGTGATGTCGTGGTTACACTCCAACAAAACCGCCTTGCAGGGCGCAAGAAAGCTAACAAGCTCATCGGTGTAGCAACCGGTGTCGGTGATGCTGGCAATGCTTTCGTTACCCAAGCTAAAGCGGTAGCCACAGCACGCTTGACTGTCGTGCGAGCACTCGTACACGTCCACGTTGATATCTCCCACCGCAAAACTGCCACACACACCATTTACAAATGGCGAGTAGCTACGTGTTGCAATGCAGTTTACAATGGGCTTTGGCACGTAGATTTGCGCGTCCATCTTGTACTTTGTCCACATTGGTAATGCACAGATGTGGTCATCATGCTCGTGCGTGATAACGATGGCGTGGATATCCTTGGGTGTAAGATTTTTGCTTTCGAGCGCCAAAAGCAATTTTTTGTAGGAATAGCCAACGTCCAACAAAATATTGGTGTTTTGTGACTGGATCAAGGTGCAATTGCCCCTACTGCCAGAAAACAATGGAGTGAGTTTTAACATAACTATATTATTATATCACATATTGGCATGTTTTGTAAAGTTTTGACAACATAACAAAAATCCCCCACAAAATTTGTGAGGGATTTATTTTTAAATATTTTATAACTGTCCAAGCAATTGCTCGCGGAGTTGTTGGAATTCGTCGCTATCCTTGTCGGTGCGGGCGTTGGCTTCCACAATGCGTTTTTGAAGGTCACTTGTAAGTTTGTACTTGGATGCAATGAATATTGCAAGTGCCATGATAACAATTGGCAACACGATAAAGCAAATACGGATGGCCATTTGTGCGCCATCTGGTTGGGAAACTGGCAAAAGTTGCACCGAGCCATTACCAATTGTTGCTTTAAAGTTTTCGACAAGGCCCAAGTCCTTACCATTGATGATAACCTTGCCCGTTTCTACAATTTGATTGTATTGTTCGGTGGTTACGTATTGCGTTTCCACGTATCCCGCAAGGCCGATGATTGCAGGTGGAATGGCAAGACCAATTGCTTGCGCAGTTGTGTTCAAAAAGTTTGTAATGCCGGAAAATGCGCCTTCGGTACGCTCGCCAAAGTAAAGTTCGCCAACGTCGCAAACGTCGCCAAAACTGCTGTGTGGCACAAACACAGTTCCGCCAATACCCAATCCCAAAAGCAAGCCAAACACCATGATGAGCCAATCGGGAGTGCCTTGTGATGTTTGAACGGATCCATTGCTAACAGCAATTTGAGTTTCCGCTGGAAGCAACCACATAAAGGCAACTACCACCGCCCAAACGATACAGCCTGTGATGTAGGCAAAGCGTTTGGACTTGGCTTTGATAAGTTTTAGGTAGATGGGCAATGCAACGATTTGTGCAACAAACATCATTGCTGCTGCCACCGTTGCAATGGGGAAACGACTAAGGTTTTCGCCAAGGGTTACTTCTTGATAGCTAAGTCGGCGGATGTAAAAGTCGCAAAATGTAAAAAAGAAGCTACTCATCATTGCCATCGCCATGGAGGAGCACATTTGCATACCAAGGTATTGACGATATGTTTTTACCTTAAGTGGGCGCAAAAATTGTTTCAATGAGAACTTTGTTTTGACAGCAGGTGTTACAATTTGCTCGCGAGAAAACAACGCCGTTATCAAAACCGACACCATAAAGATAACACCAAAGATTGTCGCCATCACGATGTAGCACAATCCGCCATCGCCCTTGGATGGGGATGCAATCATACCGGGAACGGCCACGCAAATTGTGCTGGATGCAATGCTAAACGCAAGACGTACCGCGTTTGTGTTGTTGCGCTCGGCAAAATCGGCTGTCATTTCGCTTGCGTGGGAGTAGTAAGGAATGAGCACAAAACTTTGCGCAGTTGCGTACATCATGTAGATGATAACAACAAAAATGCTTTTGAGAAGCACGCTATCGGTAACCATGTTCCATGGGAAGAACAACAAAATTAGGCACACCAAAACAAGCGGAGCAAAGATGAGCATGTACTTGCGACGTTTGCCAAACTTGCCGGGAGTTGTGCCATCGGTAATGCGACCAATGATTGGATCGATAAAGCCATCCCAAATTTTGGTAAACAACAAAATGGGCGCAAGCCAAACCATTGGGATACCCACAACAAGTGTTAAAAAGGGCGTAAACAAAAAGTTGATAATGTTAAAACTGCCACCGCCAAAAATGTCGCCACAGGCAAAGGCAATTTTGTTACCAAGGCTAACTTTGCCATTAGCCAGTTGTTTTGTACTCATAGTGTCCTCCTTATAGTTGTTGAAAGGTGTATAAAAAATGGGCGCGCATGGCCAAGCAAAAACTACTAGAATGGATTTTTTGTTAGGTCAAACTCACCCAAATTGATTGGTTATGCTACTGTGCAAATTGCTGATGTTTTGCAAGCAAATTTTGTCACAAAACACACCACATTGTTGCAAAAAACGCGGATACGTGGTTGTTTTTTGCACAGAAGCAACAGTTATTTTGTTATTACACGTTAAAGCGGAACAATACCACGTCGCCATCTTTTAGGACGTATTCCTTACCTTCGGAGCGAACCTTGCCGTGTTCCTTGGCTTGGTTGTAGCCACCCATTTCCATCATCACTTCGTAAGGAACAATCTCCGCACGAATGAAGCCCTTTTCGAAGTCGCTGTGGATTTTGCCTGCAGCTTGTGGGGCTTTGGTGCCTTCCTCAATGGTCCAAGCGCGAGTTTCCTTTTCGCCAGCGGTAAGGTAACTGATCAAGTGCAAAAGTGAGTAGCACTTTTTTACAAGGCGGTTCAAGCCACTTTCGGTAATGCCGTAGCTTTCCAAAAACATTTCCTTTTCGTCAGGGGGCAAAGTGGAAAGCTCTTCTTCCACCTTGGCGCAGATAACAAGCACTTCGGCGTTTTCTTCTGCGGCCTTTTTTTCAACAAGCTCTACAAGGTGGTTCGTTGGTTGGCCAAGATCGTCTTCGGCAATGTTAGCAGCATAGATAACTGGTTTGCTTGTCAAAAGGAAAAGGTTGTTTACAATTTCTTGCTCCTCTTCGTCGAATTGCATTGTGCGTACTGGCTTGCCACTTTCCAAATGCTCGATGATGGACTTGATGATTTCCACTTCCATCTTGTACTTTTTGTCGCCACCCTTTGCCATGTTGGTTGCTTTTGCAAGGCGCGCGTTGGCCGTTTCGATATCCGCCAAAATAAGCTCCAAGTTGATAACTTCCATGTCGTCAACTGGATCGATATCGGTGGAAACGTGTGTGATGTTGGAGTCAACAAAGCAACGTACAACGTGCACGATAGCATCCACTTCGCGAATGTGGGACAAAAACTTGTTGCCCAAACCTTCGCCACGACTTGCGCCCTTTACAAGGCCGGCAATATCCACAAACTTCAAGTAGGTGGGTGTGATCTTTTTGGAATTGTACAAACTTGCAAGCTTATCAAGACGCTCGTCTGGAACGGCAACTACGCCTACGTTTGGCTCGATTGTGCAAAATGGGTAGTTGGCAATTTCTGCGCCTGCTTGTGTGATTGCATTGAACAATGTACTTTTGCCTACGTTTGGCAAACCTACAACACCTAATTTCATAGTAACCTCGGTCTAAAAATTCGTATTTTTGTGTAAAATCTATTGTATGTAAGATTGATTGTAGCAACATTGTACTACAAAATCGCGCAAATGTAAATAAATTATATAAAAGATAATTATTTTAGCTAAAAGGAGCATTGGCAATGACGGTATTACAAAGCATATTTTTGGGATTGTTGCAGGGGTTTACAGAATTTTTGCCAGTATCTAGTAGCGGTCACTTGATACTTGCACAAAAATTGTGGGATATTCCTGGTAATTTGTTTTTTGACGTGATGTTGCACCTTGGCACGTTGCTTGCCGTTGTCATTGCCATGCGCAAAACCATTTGGCAAGCCATTGTAAACTGGCGCAACAAAAAACTGCTTTACTTGATTATTGCAAGCGTGCCCACATTTGCGATAGCTTTGATTGTAAAACTGTTTGTGCCGGAAGAGTTGATGGCCAAACTGCTACCCATTGGCTTTGCCTTGACAATTGTGCTAATTGTCCTTTCACACTACCTTGCCAAACCAAAACTAAGGTTGGAGCAAAGTGGCATTGTACCCATCATTGTGACAGGACTTACACAGGGCATTGCTGTGATGCCTGGGCTTTCGCGTAGTGGAAGCACAATTTCCGTGATGAAATTGTTTGGCCTAAACGCAAGCGACTCGGCAGAGTTTTCCTTTTTGCTTAGTATCCCCGTGATAGTTGCAAGTGCCGTTGTGGAAATTTGGGAGGTATCAAAAGCGCCCGTTAGCATACCTTGGTATTGTGTTGCAATTGGCATTGTGTGCGCATTTTTGAGTGGCCTTGTGGCAGTAAGCATGGTTATGAAAGCTGTAAAACGCCAAAATTGGATTGCCTACGCAATCTACCTTGTTGTGCCACTGGTAATTAGTTTTATTGTGATGTTTTGACGTGCAGAAAATCTCGTTCCAACAAAGATCACTCATTCCTTTTTCACACTCAAAAAAAAGACCATTTCAAATAGTAAAATTGCATTATTTCAATGCGTAACTACACCAAAATTTTGCATTTTTTGACGATACGTGTTGTGTTTTTGATGAATTATCTTTGCAAAAAACGTACACGTGTCCTAAAAAAATAAAGAAATAGAAAAGGGAGTACCCACTTGGGATACTCCTTTTTTGCTTCAATTTTAATTTTCTTTTTGTGTATTTATCGCTAGTTGCAAACTATCAAACTTGCAGACAAACTAGTTCCAATCTTTGTGGAAAATTGTGTTTCCATCCAAGGATTTTTGAGTAACGCCTTGCTCGTCCATAACAACATAGCATGGTGTTTTGTCGCGTGGAATTGCGCAACTGCCAACGTTTACCACTGTTACACCATTTACGTTGTAAAAGTGTGTTGTGTGGGTGTGGCCGTGCACAAGCACGTCCCCTTGGCCAATGAAAGATGGCAATTTGTAGCCATTGTAGATGTGGCCATGACTGAAAAACATTGTTTTGCCAAAGTGATGCATCAAAGCGTATTCCTCGAAATCAACATCCACATTGGGGTAAAAAATGTCGTTGTTTCCACGAACAAAGTAGGTTATCGCATCAATTTGCTTGGTCAGCGCAACAATCTTTTCGGTACCGCTCCATCCGCCAAACAAGTCGCCACAAAATACCACTTTGTTGGGTTGTTCGCGAACTACTGCATCCAAGATTTTTTGGAAGGTGTCGGCATAGCCGTGCAAGTCGGAAAATACAAAAATTTTCATCAGTCCAAACGGATGTGCTCAATTTCCTTTTTGTCGCTACGCTTGTAGATAACAAAACGGTTGCCTACGCAAAGGACAGGTTCAGCGCCAAGGATATCGCACACTTCTTGGCACATTGCACGCGCTGGGATTGTGCAAGTTTTGAGACTTGCAACCTTAACAAGTTCGTTGTGGTAAAGTGCTGTTGCAATTTCCGCAATAACGTTGTCTGTTAGTTCGTCCTTGCCGATTGTTACAAGTGGTTTTAGGTTGTTAGCAAGGGATTTGAGCTTGCTACGTTGTTTTGTTGTGATCATATTTTCTCCTGTGTGAGCGTCCTTAGACGCCTTTTGGGTAAGTTTTGTTTTTGCTTTTGATTGTGCACAAACCTGACTTCAACTACCATTTTTGCAGTTATAAATTGCCATTTTTGCGTACACGTGTGTGTTTTTTTGCTTTTGACTACGCTTTGCAAGCAGACAGAAAGCTAGTCTACAAAGTCAAATTCGATGTCGCCAACGATAACTGTACTGCCGTCCGTTGCGCCCGCATTACGAAGGGCTTTGATAACGCCCTTGTCCTTTAGGACGCGTTGGAAATATCTGAAACTGTCGTAGTCGTCCATGTTAACCTTGCGGGACAAAATGGCAACAAGGCCACCAACAACTTCGAAAACACCTTCGTCCAACTTGATAATTTCGAATGTGTCTTCCTCTTCCTTTTGAAGGGAGATTGGTTCAAATTGCATTGGCTCAAGTGGAGGCAAAGTAACAAGCTTGTCCACAATGGCCTTCAACAATACGTCAACACCCTCGTGGATGATGGTTGTCATTGGGATGATTGTGTACTTTTTGCCAAACTTCTTTTGGAATGCTTTCAAATTTTCGTCCGCATTGGGCATGTCCATTTTGTTGGCAACAACAATCATTGGAAGGTCGCGGAGCGCTTCGTCGTAGGAGTAGATTTCGTTGTTGATAAGGTTGAAGTCGTCAATTGGATCGCGGTCTTCGGAGCCGGAAATATCCACCACGTGCACCAAAATTCGAGTGCGCTCGATGTGACGAAGGAAGCTGTGACCAAGGCCGGCACCTTCCGATGCGCCTTCGATAAGACCGGGGATATCCGCCATTACAAAGGTTTGGTCATAGAAGCTTACAACGCCCAAATTTGGGGAAAGTGTTGTAAAGTGGTAGTTGGCAATTTTTGGACGCGCGGAAGAAACCACCGACAAAAGTGTGCTTTTGCCAACGTTGGGGAAGCCCACAAGGCCTACGTCCGCAATGGTTTTGAGTTCCAAAATTACTTCGTACTCTTCCGTCTTTACGCCATGCTCAGCAAAGGATGGGGATTGTCTGCGAGAGTTTGCAAAGTGACGGTTACCACGGCCACCTTTGCCACCCTTTAGGATAACTTCTCTTTGGCCATCGTGGAACATGTCGGCAATAACTTGTCCATCCATTGTTTTTACCACTGTGCCAACGGGTACTTTTACAACAAGGTCTTCGCCTTGCTTGCCGTAGCAGTTCTTTTTGCCACCGTTTTCGCCATTACCCGCGCGGAAGTGCTTTTGGAAGTGGAACAAGTTTAGGGTGTTTTCGGAAGAAGTAGCTTCGAAAATGATGTCGCCACCCTTACCGCCATCGCCACCATCTGGGCCACCATTGGCTACGTATTTTTCTGTGTGAAGGCTGGCAGAGCCATTTCCGCCGTTACCAGATTTGATGTATATTTTGACTTTGTCGATAAACATGGTTTACCTCCTAGATAGTATGTATTGTGCTGTGTCGAGGGCGTGTTTAACGGCTTTGACAACAAGTCCGCCACCGATAACGTCGCCACCAACAAATGTTTTGTCGTAGATTTGATAGTTTTCGTCTGGTTGTGGTTTTGCACCACCAAACAGCGATTTGTCGCAAGTTGCGCCCACCGCACAAACAACGTGATCGCAATTGAAAGTAAGCAACTCATCGGTGATTTGCAATGCACCGCGACCTTGAGAGATTGTTTTTGCAAGACTCAAAGTTAGGTTTGCACCAGCTTGCTCCAGTTTGGTTGGAGCAACGTTGAACACAAAGTTTACTCCCACTTGTTTTGCCTTGGCAATTTCCGCCTTGAACGCAGGCATATCGGCCTCGCTACGGCGGTAGGCAATTGTTACGTCGCAACCCAAACTTTTTGCCTTTGTTGCGCAGTCGATGGCTGTGTTGCCACCGCCAACAACTACCACTTTGCCACTAACTTTTCCAGTAAGGCAATCGTTAGATGTTGTTGCAAGTTGTTTGCCATCCACACCCAAAGTGTAGTTGATTGTTGCGCCAGTTGCAATGTAGACGATATCAAATTGGCGTTGCAACTCAAGTAGCGCATTTGCGTCAATTTGTTGCTTGATTACGTCAATTTCTTGGGGGACGTGTTCAATTATTCGCTCGATGGCCACACTTGGAAGACGATAGTTAGGTATCAATTTCAAGGTGGAAAGAAGTTCGTCCTTTTCGTAGATTGCAACCTTTGCGCCCTCTCGATACATTTGTTCGGCAAAGGTAATTCCCGCAACGCCACCGCCAACAACCGCCACCTTTTGACCACTCATTTTGCTACCAACAACTTTCCACTTGAAGGGGTTTTGCGCAAAAATTGTGCGTTCAATTTGGGGGAAATCTACTGCGCTTTTCTTGGCGTTTAGCACACAGTTTCCGCGACATTGCTCGTCGTGCGGACACACGTATCCGCAAATTTCGCCAAATGGATGGCCAATTTGTTCCGTTGCTTTGGCAAACTTGTTAGCCTTTGCAAGTGCCGTTATTTTGGCAATTGGGTTGCCAATGGGACAATGCGCTTGGCACAAAGCATTTTTGCAACCAAGGCATCTAGAGGCCTCTGCAAGGGTATTTTGACGTTGTGTTTCGGCATAGTGTTTGCAGTAAGCCTTTACGCTACAACGGCTACATTGGGGATTTTGCGCCTTACAAACGTATCTTCCGTGAAGAAGTATGTAGTGATGGGAATCGGCCCACTCGTTTTGTGGGATTGCCTGCATAAGTTGCTTTTCGGTATCCAAAACGTTTTTGGCATTTGCAATACCAAGGCGGTTGGAAACACGAAAAACGTGCGTATCAACGGCAATTGCTTGTCCGCCAAATGCCACAGCATACACCACGTTTGCCGTCTTTCGGCCAACACCTTTTAGCGTTTGAAGGTCTTTGAGGTTTTGTGGAACATGGCCGTCAAATCTAACTACAAGGTCATGCGCCATCTCCTTGAGATAGGTCGCCTTGGAGTGGTAAAAACCGCAAGGACGAATGATTTGCTCGATTTGTTCAAGTGGCAAATTGGCAAGTGCTTGTGGGTTAGGAGCAACCTCGAACAAGGCAGGGGTAACAAGATTAACACGCTTGTCGGTGCATTGCGCAGACAAAATTACCGCAACGATAAGTTCGTACGGATTGTTAAAATTAAGTTCGCTCTTGGCATTGGGAAAATCCCTTGCAAGAGTTTGCAGAATTTTTTGCGTGTTTGTCATCAAAGTTGCCCTACTTGCCCATTATAGTACATAGATTATATATCATTTTGGGGATTTTTTCAACAGTTTACACGTTATTTGTGCGTTACATGGCATATTTTTGGCAATTTGGCCAAAACCAAACATTTTGCATAACTGTGATTGGTTGATAATCACACCGTTGCCAATCCGCACCGAAGTGATACTAAAGCTTGGCTGGACAAAGATTTTTAGAGCAACTTGATGAGCAAATTTACAATCTTGTGATGGTTGTGCCACGCAATGCAACTTTAACAAGGTAAAAGCCTGCAAAAGTTTCCGCCTGGCTGATGATGTGACCATAGTTATCCAACGTCCCGCGGGAAAACTTGACGGACAAACCACATCCAACGCCTGTACCCTGGGGTGTGGACACAATTGCGCAAGTTTGGTTTTGCCCCACCAAGTAGTTGTACACGCGCATGGTAACGTTTCGCGATCGATAAACGGCAATGATATATTCCATGGATTTCTCCTTTATGTAAATGGCAACATCCACCAACAAAAGACAAAATGCCCTGTGACATTGGTCATAGGACAAAATTATCTTCGTACAATATAATACGCGAAAATTATTTACAATGTTACAGTTTGCAGAATTGATTTGCAAGCCAAAGTGTTGCAAGGGCAAACAAAACCCTCGACACCCAAAAAGCATAAGGAGAAAGATGATTTACCTAGACAATGCATCCACCACCAACTACAAACCCACCGAAGTTATCAATGCCGTTGTAGAGTGCTTGACAAAATATCCCTTCAATCCACATCGTGGTGGAGTTGTTTCCTTAGAGTTGCAACAAAAACTGCAAGAGACCCGTCAAAAACTAAAACTGTTGTGCAACAACCCAAACGCGCACGTGGTGTTTACTAGCGGATGTACCGAGGCATTGAACCTTGCAATACTGGGCAATGCTAGGCGCGGACACATTATCATGTCTGCAACAGAACACAACTCTGTTGTGCGACCTGTGATGCAACTAAAGGCCAAAGGCATTGTGGACGTTTCCATTGTACACCCCAGCCCAAGCGGTCAGTTGCTGGTGCAAGACGTGCAACAACATCTTCGCAAAGATACCTACATGCTGATTGTAAACCAAGCATCCAACGTGACAGGCACCGCGCAAAAACTCTACGAGCTTGGGGTATTTGCCAGACAAAACAACCTGATATTTTTGTGCGATTGTGCTCAATCCATGGGATACTTCCCCACCGACATGGTAAAAAACAACATCGATATGGTTGCCATCGCCGGTCACAAAGGATTGCACGCAATGCAAGGTGTTGGTGCGCTAATTTTCAACGAGAGAGCAACTCCAAAACCCATCAAATTTGGCGGTACCGGGACGGAAAGTCACCTGCTTACTCAACCAAAAACTCTGCCGGAAAGTTTGGAAAGTGGCACACAACCTTGCGCCAATATTTTGTCGCTAAATGCCGGCATAGATTGGTGGCTAAACAACTACAAACAAACGGCAAAAAACATCACGTATTGCCAAAATTTGCTCCTAGAGGGCCTTGCAAGCATACCCAACGTAACTGTGTATTCACAACCCAACAAAAGCGGGATTGTGGCCTTCAACGTGGGCAAAATGGATAGCAATTTTGTGGCCGATTACCTTGCGGAAAAGCACAACATCATTGTGCGCGGAGGGTTGCAATGCGCGCCACTTATGCACCAATATTTGGGCACTACGAACCAAGGAGTTGTGCGTGCAAGTGTCAGTTGCATCACCACCAAAACGGAGTGCTACGCCTTGCTAAATGCCATCACAAACTTGGTAAAAATGGCATAAAAAAGCCCACTCAACGAGTGGGCTAAATTTTTGTTATTCGTAAAGTTTGGATACTGGCAAATCGGTGTACAAACGTTCGATTGCTTCGGCAAAGATGCCCGCAACAGACACAACTTCAATCTTGTCGATACGCTTTTCGGGAGCAAGTTCGATTGTATCAAGTACAACAATTTGGTCAAGTGCAGACTTGGAAAGACGTTCGATTGCTGGGCCGGACAAAACTGCGTGAGAGCAACAAGCAATAACACGTTTTGCACCGTGGTCAACAAGTGCTTGTGCGCCTTGGCAAATTGTGCCAGCTGTGTCGATCATGTCGTCCATCATCAAGCAGGTTCTGCCTTTTACATCACCGATAAGGTTCATAACTTCCATAACGTTTGCACGTGGACGGCGTTTGTCGATGATGGCAAGTGGAGCATTGAAACGAGCTGCAAGTGCGCGAGATCTTACTACGCTACCCATGTCTGGGCTGACAATTGTAAGGTCGGGAAGATCGAGGTTTTTGACATACTTTGCCAAAACTGGCATACCCATAAGATTGTCTACTGGAATGTTGAAGAAACCTTGAAGTTGGCTACTGTGGAGATCCATTGTCAAAACGCGGTCTGCACCGGCAGTTTGCAAAATGTCTGCAACAAGTTTTGCGGAAATTGGATCACGTGCGTGAGCTTTGCGGTCTTGACGAGCGTAGCCAAAGTATGGCAAAACGGCTGTGATACGGCCAGCGGATGCACGCTTCATAGCGTCGATAATAACCAACAATTCCATAAGGTTGTCGTTTACTGGACTGCAAGTAGATTGGATTACAAAAACGTCGCAACCACGAACAGTTTCCTTGATTTGCACCGATGTTTCGCCATCGGAAAACTTGCCACATTCAATTTTGCCAAGTGGCAACTCCAACTTGTCGCAAATTGCTTGTGCAAGCTTTTGGCTTGCGTTACCTGCAAAAATCTTGATTGAGCCATGTGTTTGATTGATCATTGCGCTAAACCCCCACAGCGATTTAAAAGATTTCAAAAGTTACTTGATTCTTCGCTTTTGCAACTCAATTATATAGTTTTTGACAAAATGTGTCAATCAATTAACCATCGCAAACTGGCAAAAAATGCAAATTACCGCGCTTTTTGCGCCATTTTTGTGCAAAAAACAAACCGCGCCAAACCTTTTGAAAAAGCAAAAAGCAGATGGAACAACCATCTGCTTAGGCAATTAGACTACATCTTGCACTCTTCGTAGTCTTGGCAATAGTGAGCTGTTGCGCAATCACGACAATTTGTTACTGTGATGGACGCAAGCTTGCAGTTGTTGTTTTCGCCATGATGGCAACATGCGCGCACATCACAACGGATTGTTTGTTGGTTTTCCATGGTTACACCTCCTTTTTGAGTTAAGTGTGGACAATTGTATTACAAAAAATACACCCACGCTCCACAACCTGCACTTGTTTTGCGCAATAATATTGACTTTGCACGCAAAATGCTGTATAATTGTACCAAATTAGAGATCACTCACTCAAAAGGAGCACAAATATGAAAGTTTTACTTTTGCAAGACGTAAAAGGTCAAGGTAAAAAGGGCGAAATAATCAACGTTAGCGATGGCTACGCAAACAACTTTTTGCTCAAAAAGGGCCTTGGCAAGGTTGCCACAGCTGACACAATCAACGCGGTAAATATCCACGACAAAGCCGTTCAAAAACAAAAGGCGCAAGAAAAACAAAACGCAATGGACAAGGCAAAAGCAATGAAGGGCACACGCGTTACCATCGTTGCATCCAAGGGCGCGCAAGGCAAAATGTATGGTAGCATCACCAACAAGGAAATTGCCGACGAACTCAACAAACTTGGCTACGGTGTAGACAAAAAACAAGTTGTTCTAAAGGATGCAATTCGCACCACAGGCCTTTACACAGTTACTGTAAAATTGTACGCCGAAATCTCCACCACAATCGAAGTTTCTGTGGAGTAGACAACTGAATAATTGACGAAGACTCAACCCATTTAAGGTTGAGTCTTTTTTGATTTGTAAAATCTATTTAAACTTCCTAGATAGACTTTTTACTCTGATTGGTAGTTGCATGCGGGAGGGGCAACCCCTCCCCTACGTTTTTGCGATATGCGGACGAGCACAGCTCGCCCCTACGATGTGGAAATATGATGCTATCCCTTTGGCTATTGCTTGTAGGGGAGGATATCATCCTCCCGCAAATTAAGTCCACTACTATACGGGTGGATAATATCCGCCCCTACTGTGGTTATCTTGTGAAAAATTTGTAGCGCGACTACCCCAAAAGCAGTGATAACCAACAAACAAATGGCGCGACACCCTCTCAGGCACTCGCGTGCCAGCTCCCCCAAAGTGGGAGCCTTTTTAGGGATTGATATTAGATACTGTTTAACAACAAAAAAACTCTCGCAATATTGCGAGAGTTTTTGTTTTGCAAAATGTTAAATGAGTTTAAACTAAACTTATTTGATTTCAGCTTCTGCGCCAGCTTCTGTGAGCTTCTTAGCGTAGTCTTCTGCAACTTCCTTAGGTTGAGCTTCTTTAACAACTGCAG
>JAZRHU010000072.1:0-1326 GCA_045644945.1 Candidatus Fimimonas sp.
ACCATTTTGCATGTAGTTTTCCCACAACAGTTGCAAGGAGTTGTAAGCCTGTTTGATATAGTGTTTGGATGCCATTGGAATGGAAAGTTGATGCTCGTTGTCGTTGGCAATTTCCCATAGTCGTGGACGATTTGTACCAAGGGCAAGCGCAAGTCCATTTACTGCCGGTTTCATGTCGTTATCTGCACACACTTGAAAATAGTCCACAATGCGTTGTTGCACTTGTTGTGGCTCGTACAAGTCACAAGCATCCATCGCTACAATAGCAAGGGCAACGGATGTATATTTGTTGTTTGTGCCGTCTGGTACATTTGGCAGTTGTATAGGACGAACACCATGTCTCATAGTCTTGGGTGGTTTGATAATTTCCACTGGATCGCCTACTTCAATGGGCTTGCGTGGTTTTACCGTCTTTTTAGTTGTCATCCTCTAAATCCTCCATGATAGATTGATAGTCTTGCAAAAGTTCTGATAGTTGTTTGGCAGTACGACTTAGCTTTCCGTAAGGCTTTTTGTGCAGTCGATTGACACTAGCAAGCACCTTCAAAGTCCTGATAGTCGTAGGCCAAGATTCAATCACTCGTTCAAGCGATTGTTTGGTATAAAGTTGCATTTGTCCTCCATAGTTGTACACACCACATCGCAAAAAATCTATATATATAAAATGCATAAACTACATAGTCTTTTTAATCTTATATACTAACTATATTTTTACTTGTGTAACTTGTGTAAATAGTAAAAAACGAAGGGACGTGGTAGTTTTTCATTACACAAGTAGCCGTTTTTTACTTGTTCTTGACTTGTTCGTGGGTGTGTAATTTTTGGGTATATTTTGGTATTTTGGAAGTTATCGACCAAATCATACACAAGTACATTACACAGGCTCAATCACAAAATACCTACATCTCACACCATCCAAACAGCCGTTTTTATCTTCCAAAATTCTTTCTCCCATCGTTGCTTTGAACTTGGGCAAAAACTTCTCACGAGAGAGTGGTTTGTGTCCAGTTTGGTCGCACCAAGTACGATAGTTGGAATACACTGCCTCACGAGTGATTTTTCCGTTGTAGGACATATCTTCACAAAATACTGCCACAGGGTTGGACACCTCTTCGAACTGCTTGACCATGTTTTCTTGGTCTGGGTTGTCTGTGAAATAGTTCACTTTACTCAATAGTTTGTAGCCACGATATGCCCAATTAAAAATACCTGGCAGTTCTTTCAAGAGTTTAGGGATGATGTTGACATCTCGTGGTTTTTCCAACGGATTGCGTGGATTTGGATACTCCACATATCTGCAAGGGAAGTTGACAAAACGTAAACGTC
>JAZRHU010000073.1:0-25409 GCA_045644945.1 Candidatus Fimimonas sp.
AAGCGGAGTATTCCGCCAATCTCAATCCTTGTTGCGCGAGATTGGAAAATAAAAAAGGACTAACACAAATGTGTCAGTCCTTTTGGTGCGAGATGTGAGACTTGAACTCACACGGTCTCCCACACGCCCCTTAAACGTGCGCGTCTGCCGATTCCGCCAATCTCGCATTGCCTATCTATGATAGTGCATATACAAAAATTTGTCAATTATTTTTCGCAAGTTTTTTTGCAAAATTTCCAAATTTTTTACAAATTAAATTTTTACCCTTAGTCAATCAACGTATCGCTTATTTTTCCGTAAACAGTTGGGGCTTTGTCTTGCCAGGTGCGCTCGATGTACTTGGCAATGTTGCGTGTCATCACGTTGAACTTGATTTCCAAAGTAGTTTTGGTTGGTTCAACAATCTTCAAAATTACATCGTAGCTTCCGTCAGGACACTTTTCGTAGGTTGCAATGTAGTCTTGACGACGGCGATATTCGATGCGCTTCTTTTTGATGTCGTCAGCAATAACTTGTCTAACGCTGGAAGGGATACGTGCGTAAAAGTTTTTGAGGCACCATCTGCCTTCGGCTGTAAGGTCGTAGAGTTCCGCTCCGCCACCCATTGGGACGCTTTTGTAAACAAAGTTGTTTTGAACAACATCGTACAAAGTTTGTTTGCAGTTGGTAAAGTCTATCCAGTTGTTTTTGTAACTGCACAAGTCCAAAATGGTTGCTTCTGTCAAAGCTGTTTCCATTTTATCCAAAACAAACAACAAAATCAGCTTGTTCAATGTGCTATCTTGTGTGATGCCTGCTTGCATAGCTTTACCTCCCTGCTCAAAGTGTCAACATTATATAACAAAATTGCATTTTTAACAAGAGATTTTGCTCTTTTTGTTAAAAATACTTTCAAAAGATTTTGCGATGTGTTATAATGCTATTGTAAAACACAAAAGTGCGAGGTGCAAAGTGATGAGCGCTAACCAATTGGCCGAGTTTACCAATGGTGTAAACAATCTTATCGAAAGCAAACTAATATTGGTGGACAAAAATATTGCCACCGTTTTGAAGTGTGTTGCAACAACACCGGTATTGTGCAAGTGTCTTGCTGATACAATCCAATCAACTTCATACGCAACGGAGTTTTCTCGCGCAAAAGTGTCTTGGACAACAACCGAAGGACGAGTTATCAACCAACTTAAGCTTCCTGTTGACCGCAACAGATTGTTTTCCTTTGTGGTGTGTTTGCTTACAGAGGTAGACAGCGGTCGCAGAAACTTTTTGGACTTTTTGAAGGAGTTTTACCATCCAACCGACTCCAATCTTGGCTACGAAAAGTTTGCAAACGAAGTGCTAAAACCATTTAAACAAGCGGGTGTAAGTTTGCTTGCAAATGTCGATCCCGAAAGCTTGAATGGCGAACACACAGCTCGTGCGGAAAAATTCTTTGCTGCGGAAAACATGTACATCCAATCACAACTACTCAAGGATGTTTTTAGCCAAATTGAGCAAATCAACATCAAAGTGCATTGCGAGGACTTCCCTCCAGCAGTAGTGGAGGAAATATCCATTTTGTGCGAGTACTTCTCTAACGCGTTGTATCTAAAAAATCCAAAAATCTTGTGGGTTGTTTGGATTGCCTTCAAACGCACAGTAAAGCAATACTCGCAACTTGATGCTTGTTTAGCAAACATCACTCAAGCAATGGCGGTAATTTTTAGCTAAAATTTGATATTTTGAACGTTTGCCCTTTGCACTTTTGTTGCCGAGGGCAAAATTTATGTCTAAAATGGCAAATTGTATTTACATAGTTGGAATTTAGTGGTATAATAAAAATCTATGCACAACATGTTGTGTTTTTACTATTTTCAACATGTGGCAATAATAAAGTCAATCTATTAACAAAAATGCAAATTCAAGTGCTAACGAGGTGACCTATGGCATATCAAAAAGGACAACTTATTTCCGAAGGTAAAACAAAACGTATTTGGGAAACATCAAGTGACCGCCATGTAATTGCGGAGTTCTACGATGACCCAACCATGTACCACGCAAAGAAAAAGCAATATTTCGAGGGAAAGGGCGTTTTGTGCAACAAAATCAACGCATTGTTCATGAAATTGTTGGAGCAAAATGGTATCAATACCCACTTTGTTGAAACCTATTCCGACAACGCTTGTGTAGCTCGCAAGGCAGAAATGGTTCCTGTGGAAGTGGTAGTGCGCAACTACGCTGCTGGTAGTATGTGCCGTCGTTTGGGTATCCCCGAAAGAACAAAACTCAAGAGCACTGTTTTGGAATTTTGTTACAAAAACGATCAACTTGACGACCCAGTCATCAACGAGTACCACGCCTATGCAATGCGCCTTTGCACTCAAGAGGAAATGAACGTAATGTGCTACCAAGCAACACGTGTAAACAAGCTTCTTTGCGACATTATGGAGCAAATTGGCTTTGTTGTTGCCGACTTCAAGTTGGAGTTTGGTCGTATTCGCAACTGGTTGGTTATCGGTGACGAAATCACACCAAACGTTGCTCGTTTCTGGGATAAAGATACACTCAAACGTGTTGATAACGATGGCGAAAATCCCGAACTTGAGTACCAAATCATCTTGGAAAGATTGGAAAAATTGGTAAAATAGTGCCGATAGTGCAAGGTTTATTAGCAAAAGAATAGACTTCGATAAAAACACTTATTTTGTCTAAGTCTGCTGGAGTAAATATGAAATGTATGTATTGTGGCTGTGAAGACAGCAAAGTTATCGACTCTCGTTCAACCGACGATGGTAAAAGTATCCGTCGCAGACGTGAGTGTATCAAATGTGGCAAGCGTTTTACCACCTTCGAAACGGTGGAAGTAATTCCATTTTTGGTAATCAAACGCGATGGTACTCGTCAATTGTACGACCGCACAAAACTTAAAAACGGCATTTTGCGTTCCTGCGAAAAGCGTCCAATTTCTATGGCGCAAATCGATGCAGTTGTGGATAGCATCGAAAAGCAACTGTTCAACAGTTTGGAGCAGGAAGTAACATCTCAAAAAATTGGCGATTTGGTAATGGAACAACTCAAAGAGTTGGACGAAGTTGCCTACATTCGTTTTGCTGCAGTTTATCGTCAATTTAAGGATAGTGCAACATTCTTCGAAGAAATGCAAAAGATTTTTGCACCAACATCTAACAAACGTAAAAAATAATCATGCGAAATCTCGAACAAGAACTAAAACTACAACTTACCGAACGCGAGTATAATATTTTGCAAAATGTTGCCAAAGTAGAGCCTGTTGAGCAAATCAACTACTACTTCGCACCAGCGCATTGCAATTTGAACGTTATGTTGCGTTTGCGTAAAAAGGGCGACACTTTTATTGCTTGCTACAAGCAACGCCTTACTCATGCCAATGGTGTGATGGTAAGCAACGAAAAGGAGTGCGAAATCGAGGCTAGTTACGCTCAAACAATGCTAGATCGCGGTATCACAGCCAAGGAAGTGCACACATTTTTCCAAGTGGAAGTTGACCAAGACTTTTACTACATCGGCCAACTTACAACCTATCGCACAAAGTTTCAACTTGACGAGTGGACGTTGGAATTGGACAAAAACCACTACTTTGGTGTAACCGATTTCGAACTTGAGTGCGAAAGTGCCCACATCGAGTCACTTGCCAAACTCAAAAGTTACCTCACATATACCTACGGCATTGTCATTCGCCCATCAATTACCAAATTTGAGCGCTTTTTGTCCGCCAAAGGCAAAAAGTAAAGTAGCTCATTTGCTTTAAAATTACACTAAAAGAGAACTAACTATGCAATCACTAAAAAACAAATACAAGTATCTAATTTTCGATTTTGACGGAACAATCAACAACACAGCACCTGGTATCCATGCCACATTCAAGGCAGTTTTGGATAGTTTTGGGGTAGGTTACGAAGGTGTAGACTTCGATGACCATATTGGCCCTCCACTTGACTTTTCTTATACCGAACTTCTTGGCGCAGACCTTTGTCAAGAGGGTATTGCTCGCCACGTAAAGGTTTTTGCGGAAACAAATGCAGCGGAGAACAGCTTTTTGTACCAAGGCATTGTGGACACACTCACAAAGCTAAAGGAAGCAGGCTACATCATTGCTATTGCGTCAAGTAAGTATCAACCACACGCTATCGAGTCCCTTGCTTACCACAAAATTGGACATTTCTTTGATTGTGTGTACGGCCAAACGGAAAAGCGTGGCTTCAAGGCGGAAGTTTTGCGTCAACTCATTGCTGACAACGGCTGGGATAAATCCAAGTGCTTGATGATTGGCGATACCTTCCATGATATGCAAGGTGCTCGCGACAATGGCATCGATGGCATGGCTGTTACCTACGGCTTTGGCAAGCTCAACGATTTGCTCAAAGCAGAGCCAATCGCAGTAGTGCACTCTCCCAAAGAAATTTTGGAAGTTTTGATTTAGATATTGCAAGTGCACCAAGCCAGCTTATATCAACATAACATCTAATGATATTGGACAGAGAGTTTCTCTGTCCATTTTGTTTTACCTAGTAATCAAACAAATGCGACATTGCTATAATTTACCTATAACACATAGTTATTTCTTATTAATACATTTCAAAAAATGAATGGCAAACGCGCAATGAATTTGGTTTTATGTCTTGAAAAATATTTGTTTTCGTGGTATAATTTTCGTTGGCAAAAATTTATTGAGGTGTAACCTCAAATTAAAGGAGATAATTATGAAAAAGAAAATTCAACTGCTTTGTCTGTTGGTTGCTTTTGTTATTGCTTTTTCCTGCCTTCTTGTTGCATGCGAAAAGCCTTACGATTGCGAAACAGATGGCCACGAATATATTGATGGCGGTTACGGTAGCTATTGTAAGCATTGCGGTAAAGATGCTCCATCAGATGCCCCAGCATCACTTGCTATTCACTACAAGCGTACCGATGGCAAGTATTCCGAATGGGGATATTGGATTTGGGTTCAAGGTGGCGAGGGCCAATTGTTTGAACACACAGGCACCGATGCCTACGGTGGTGTTGCCAAGTACACTCTCGACAAGTTTGGTAAAGACGCCCTCACAAAGGGTATTGGTATCATACCACGTCTTCTTTCTGGATGGACAAAGGACTGTGATGCCGACCGTTTGTTGAACTTTTCCGAATACGAAAAGGACGAAAACAACTGTTACCACGTTTACCTTAGACAAGGTGACGTAAATCTTTACAAGGACAATGATATGCCAGCATTTATTAGTATTTGTCGATTTGAATCAATGACAAGCATCAAAGTTGTTGCTTCCGAAGCGATGACAAAAGTGGAACTATTGGAAGGGGAAACAGTTATTGCAACTGTAAACGAAGCCAATGGTTTGGATACAATTATGATTGATCTTCCCGAAGAAAAGGAAGCAGATATCGGTAAGCCATACTCCATCAAAGCTACGTTTGTTGGTGGCAAATCTGCTACTCAATCTGTATCCGTAAGCAAATTGTACACAGCAGCAGAATTCAACGGCAAGTATGCTTACGAAGGAAATGACCTTGGTGCAACATTCAACGAAGACAAGACACAAACAACATTCAAAGTTTGGTCTCCAGTTTCTCAAAGCATCACACTCAATTTGTACAGCGCAGGTAACGACACAACAAGTAGTGGTTCCACTTTGATTAAGTCCGTTCCTATGCAACGTGGCGACAAGGGTGTTTGGTTCCACACTGAAAACGACAACCTTGCTGGCAAGTACTACACCTATACAGTTAAAAATTCTACCTATCCCGAAGGTCGCGAAATTGTTGACCCATATGCAAAGAGCGCAGGCTTGAGTGGTAAGCGTGGTCAAATTGTCGACTTTGACGATGCTAGACTTACACCAGATGGCTGGACAGAAGATTACCTCGCTCTCGATCGTAATGCACTTGTAGTTTACGAAACACACGTTGCTGACGTTACATCCTCCACAACTTGGACAGGTACCGAAGCTAACCGCAAAAAGTACCTTGGTATGATCGAAACTGGCACAACCTACACCGAAGGCAATGTAACTGTTACAACAGGTTTTGACCACATCAAAGAATTGGGCGTAAATGCCGTTCAACTTTTGCCAATCTTCGACCAAGATAACAACGAAGCTAGCGTTACATTCAACTGGGGTTACAACCCACTTAACTACAACGTTTTGGAAGGTGCATACAGCTCCGACCCAACTGATGGCTACGTTCGTATTCGTGAGTTTAAGCAACTTGTTCAAGCTTACAAAAACGAAGGTATCGGCATCATCATGGACGTTGTTTACAACCACACAAGTAGCAACATCGGCAATAACTTTGACGTTTTGATGCCAGGTTACTACTATCGTTACAACTCCAATGGTTCTTCTTCCAGTGGCTCTGGTTGCGGTAACGACACAGCAAGCGAAAACTACATGTTCCGCAAGTTTATGATTGATTCCGTATGCTTCTGGGCAAAGGAATACAATCTTGCAGGTTTCCGTTTCGACTTGATGGGTCTCCACGACCTCGAAACAATGAACCTTTTGACAGCAGAACTCAAAAAGATCAATCCTGATATCATCGTTTACGGCGAACCATGGCAATTGTCCACAGCAACTTCCGCTAAACTTGCCACACAAAACAATGGTAACTCCTACCAAGGTTATGGCCAATTTAACGACCAAGGTCGTGACGCATTGATCAAGGGTGGTTTGAATGGCGTTAGCGCGAAAGGTTGGGTTACTGGCACAACTGTTAATGCTACTGATGTAGAAAAGATTTTGGCTGCATTCAAGGGTTACACAAAGGGTGCATACCCAATCAACGATCCAGACAAGACAGTCAACTATGTGACTTGTCACGACAACTACACATTGTACGACCGTATCAAGGCGGCAGGCATCACAGATGAAACAACAATCAAACAAATGGCAATGCTTGCTAACTCTGTAATATTCACATCCAATGGTACAGCATTCATGTTGGCGGGTGAAGAATTTTTGCGTACAAAGGGTGGTGATCACAACTCTTACCAATCTAGCTACAAAGTAAACGAACTCGACTACTCTTTGAAGATCAAGCACTTGGATATGTTCCAAAACTACCAAAAACTTATTTGGCTCAAGCAAAATGCTAGCGGTTTGTGCTTGAAAGCGGACACGATGTCCAACTTTGATGTAGTTGCATCCAATAGCAATGCAATGTTTACATTGACATTCAAAGGTGTTATCGATGGTGCAGAACGTACAATCAAAGTTGTACATGCAAATGGTACACTCGCTGATGGCGTAACAATTGACCTTGCTGGTTACACATTGTACCTTGATACTTTGGGGGTTGATGGTCTCACATTGACAAATGCAACACCAGTTGCTCCATACCAAACAATCATCGCTTACAAATAAAGTGGTGCATTTGCTTGGATAGTCAAGTTGACTAACAAACAGCTCAAACAAATTGCCCCTGCCAAAAACAGGGGCTTTTTGATGCAATTTTGCAACAAAATTACTGCAAATTGTTTGACAAACCTTGACAAATAGTGTAACATATATCTCGGCCGCATAAATGGGGTTTTTTGTCAAGTCTTGATTACAAGCACCTTAGTTTAGCGAGTCTCTATATTAATGGGAGGTAAAACACAATGTATGCAATCGTAAAGACAGGTGGAAAGCAATACAAAGTTACAGAAGGTCTTATTTTCGAAACAGAACTTCTTAACGTTGAAGTTGATTCCACAGTAGAACTTGAAGTTGTTTTGGCTGCTGATGAAAACAAAGTTTTCGTGGGCAATGATGCAACAAGCGTAAAGGTTCAAGCAACAGTAGTAGAGCATGGCAAAGGTAAGAAAATCAACATCTTTACTTACAAAGCTAAGAAGAACATTCGCAAACGTCAAGGTCACAGACAACCATATACAAAGTTGAAGGTTACTTCAATCACAGTTGCCTAATGACAGACATCAAAATCAAACGAATTAACAACTCTATTGTCGAGGTGGACGCCAACGGCCACACAGGCTATGGCGAAGCGGGCGAAGATATTGTTTGTGCAGGTGTATCCACACTCATTCAAACAGCGCTCCTTGGATTGTTGCAAGTTGTAGCAATCAACGTTAAGTACACCGTCGACGAAAACACAGGCTCACTACGGTTTACAGTTCCACAAAACATAACCCAAGCAGAAAGACACGATGCCGATGTGGTGTTGAACACAATGCTTTGCGGACTTATGGATTTGTACGAACAGTACTCCGACTACATCAATTTGGAGGTAATTTGATATGACATTTATTAAGTTGCAGTTGTTTGCTCACAAGAAAGGTGTGGGCTCCACAAAGAACGGTCGTGACAGCGAAAGCAAACGCCTTGGCGCAAAACGTGCTGATGGTCAATTTGCAAAAGCTGGTAACATTCTTGTTAGACAACGTGGCACTCACTTCCACCCTGGTAACAACGTAGGTATTGGTAAGGATGACACATTGTTCGCTTTGATTGACGGCGTAGTAAAATTCGAAACAATCAGAACAAAGAGACAAGTTTCCGTTTACCCAATCGCAGAGTAATCGAACTAAAACACAAACCCAAGGAAAAACTCCTTGGGTTTTTTATTTTTGGCTTTGCTCAAAATGTTTGACTGCTTTTTGATGGCAAAACGACTGCGCAATCTCCAACATTTTGCTCAGTCAAAGACTCTCCAAGTATTATCCTTCGCAACAATGTTGTTCTTGCTTGCGTTTTATCCACCAAATCGCTTTCCGCTAAACAGCCATCCATTTTTCGCAAAGCCTACTTTCTCAAAATGTCCAACTGCTTTTTGATGGCAAAACGACTGCGCAATACACTAAATACAAAATATACTTGATTTAGTTGTAAAATTATTGTAAAATATCTCTAGAAAATTCGCTTTCAAGGAATCCACAAATGAACTTACCTCTTGCTTTTACATATCCAACAAACACTTTCAACGTCAAGGACACTTTGGAGTGTGGTCAACTTTTTAGATACAAAAAGTTAGACGAAGTTACCTACGAAGTTTTTTCGCAAGACAAGTACTGTCAAGTAGTGCAAGGGCAAAATGAGGTGTTTGTCTACACCCACGACAAGGACTACTTTTGGAACTTTTTTGACTGTGATACTGACTATGAGGAAAAGGTTGAGCGTATTTCTGCCATTTCGCCACTTATGGCAGAGGCAGTAAGCTACGGCAAAGGTATTCGCATTTTGAATCAAGATTTGACGGAAATGATCTTTTGCTTTATCATTTCAGCAAACAACAACATCAAACGTATTCAGTTGATTGTTGAGCGACTTTGCAAAGCCCTTGGTGAAAAAACTGAGCATGGCTATGCCTTTCCAACTGTGGAAAAAATGGCAAGTCAAACTGTGGAGTTTTACTCAAGTTTGGGTGCGGGATACCGCGACAAGTATTTGCTTGCAACAGCGCAAAAATTGCTTACCTACAACCTTGACAATCTCACAAAAATGGATACGGTCACTGCACGAAGGGAATTGTTGACATTTATGGGTGTTGGCCCAAAGGTTGCTGATTGCATTTTGCTATTTGGTATGCGCCATGGTGATGTATTTCCGGTGGATACTTGGCTGAAAAAGGTCTACCATCAATATTTTGAGCAAGGTCACGCAGATTGCCAACTTTCGTCGTTTTTCTGCCAACTTTTCGGCGAAGATGCCGGCCTTTGCCAACAATATTTATTTTATTTTCAAAGAAAAGTATAGACAAATTGTAAATTTTCTTGTAGAATATACTAAGCAACCTATGGAGGTGCATTATGCTCAAAGATAGAAACATTGCATTTTTTATTGATTTGTACAACGCAGAAGTGTCCGCACAAGCATTTAGCGATATTCTTGCCCAACTTGAACAAATGGGCACAATCATCAGCGGAACAATCTACGGCGCTACCGAACGTAACCACAAAGATGTTTTGGCGCAAGCGGACGTTTGTGGCTATACTGTTGTTCGTGGTGCTCGTAAACGTGGTCGCAAGGCTTTTGACCACCGTATCATCGTTGACGTTGTAGACAAAATCAATCACTCTATCGGTATTGATACAGTATGCATCGTTGCATTCCCATCTGACATGGTTTACTTGTATGCCTACATTCGCGAAAGAGGTATCAAAGTTATTTCTTTGAACAACTGCGACGAAGCGACAATGGCACTTGTTGACGAAACAGTTGACACAGGTAAAGTAGAAACAATCAAGTTACCAAAGTTCCCTGTTCAACCAAAGGTGGCTCCAGTTGTTGCACCAGTTATCGAAGAACCAGTAGCTGAAGAACCTGTTGCTCCAGTTGAAGTTGCGGTAGAGCAACCAGTTGAAGAACCAGTGGTTGCACCTGCAGAACCAACAGTTTCTGCGGAAGTTTCTCGTATGGACCAACTTTTGAAGGAAATTGATCGTCTTCGTTCTGAAGTGGAAAAGACAGCTACTGCTCCTGTGGCAGTTCCCGAAGCTCCAATTGAAGAACCAGTGGAAGCGCCCGCAGCGGAACCGGCTCCTGTAGAAGTTGTTGAACCAGTAGCTGAGGAACCCGTTGCTCCAGCAGTTGAACAACCTATCGAAACTCCAGTAGAACAACCATCTCAACCAAGAGCATCCTACGCTTCACAAGATGACGGTGACCTTCTTCGTAAGATTGAAGAAATGCGCAAAGGTGCAGGTAGCACAGATGATCTCATCGACGAGATTAAAAAGCTTTTGGATGATATCGAATAATTAACCAAAATATCAAAACGCATCGGATTTCGATGCGTTTTTTCGTTACAAATACTATTGTTCCATTTGCTTGCGCAATTTTTCCAATGCGCGGGTTTCTATGCGCGATATGTAACTGCGACTTATCCCCATCATTTTTGCCGTTTGTAGCTGAGTGAGTGGTGTCGAGTTCTCCTCGATGCCATATCTCAAAAGTATGATTTTTTGTTCCTGTTCGGTGAGATGTTGGCGGATTAGTTTTAGTAAATTGTCCCGCAAAATTGACATTTCTGCTTGATGAAATACGCTGTCCTCTTTGACAGCCAATATGTCCATCAAAGTATATTCGTTGCCGTCGCCATCAACCCCCAATGTATTTTGTAAATAAACGGTATTTTGATACTTTTTGTTGGCGCGCAAATGCATTAGTATTTCGTTTTCGATACAACGCGCAAGATATGTTGCAAGGGTTGTGCCCTTTGCTTTAGAGTAGCTTTCTACGCCTTTGATTAGCCCAATGGATCCTATAGAAATCAAGTCATCCAACTCGTTTTTGCCGTACTTTTTGGCGATGTGGGCCACCAAACGCATATTGTGACAAATCAGTTTGTCGCGTGCTGATTTGCTACCATGTTGCATTTTTTCTAGGCAGATGGCTTCTTCTTCGGGCGAAAGTGGCTTTGGATAATTGCCATTGGCAAAGTATCCAGTAAAAAACAATATTTTTCGTAAAATATCAAACAATCCAAACAAGGTTTAGCTCCGTTGTATATTGTATTGTGTGTTAGTAGGGTAAAACACCCACAGCTTGCCCCTTTTTCTATGGGCCAACCCATTGGGAATATCTTGTGTTTACATAAACGCAATTTGAAAAATTGTCTTGTGAAAATTGTAATTTTTTTGGTATTGTAAACTTTGCGAATTGAAGATATACAAACATTTGATAATTTTGTTAATGTGGTGTATAATGTTTGTACAAAATTTTGTAGAGGCGCAAATGAATTGTAACCTTTGTCCACGCAATTGCAATGTGGATAGACAACTAAAAAGTGGTTTTTGTGGTGCAAGCGAGGTGCTAATTTCCCGTGTTGCTCCGCACATGTGGGAGGAACCATGTGTTTCTGGTCAAAAGGGTAGCGGAACAATTTTCTTTGCTGGTTGCAATTTGCGCTGTCGTTTTTGCCAAAACTACGATATCACTGTTAAACCACACGGCGTGCAAGTAACTGTCGAGCAACTGGCTGATTTGTTTTTGTATGTGCAAAGTTTGGGTGTTGCAAACATCAATTTGGTGACTGCAAGCCACTTTGCTGACAAGGTTGCAAATGCGCTAAAGCTGGCAAAACCACACTTGACAATTCCCGTTGTATACAACACCAGTAGCTACGAAAATGTTGATACAATTCGTCTTTTTGAGGGGCTTGTTGACGTCTACTTGCCTGATTTGAAGTTTTGCGACCAAACGCTTGCGGGGAGCTTTGCGGGTGCGCCTAACTACTTTGACGTTGCTACAAAGGTGATTACTGAAATGCGTAGACAGCAACCGGTAGACAAATTTACTGATGGCTACATCACCAATGGTGTGATAGTGCGCCACCTTGTTTTGCCTGGTTGTGTGGAAGACTCCAAGCGTATTTTGGATTGGATTGCGCAATTTGATAAAAACATCCACGTCAGCGTTATGTCACAGTATTTTCCTGCGCGAACTGACGCTCTGTATCCCCAGTTAAACCGCAAATTATTCAAACGCGAGTACCAAAGCGTGTGTGATTATTTTACAAACGTAGGGCTAACAAACGGCTTTACGCAGGATGTGTCATCTGCAACTGTAGACTATCTTCCTGATTTTGTGGATGACGATGTTGTCGCGATTTTGAGCAGTATGCAAAAAGTATTTTCTAAGTAAGGATTTCTATGAAAAAAACATCACTTTGGCAACTTTTTGCCACATTTTTTAAGACTGGTTTGTTTACTTTTGGTGGTGGCTATGCAATGATAGCCATCTTGCAAGAGGAACTTGTTGACAAAAAGAAATGGATAACAAACCAAGATATGTTGGATATGATTGTTGTTGCTGAGTCTACACCAGGTGTTATTGCTGTGAATACAGCAACATCCGTAGGCTACAAAACTCGTGGGGTTTTGGGCGCAATTATTGCAACGTTGGGTGTTGTGTTGCCATCATTTTTGATTATTTCGGTGCTTTCTTATCTAATTGAGGCGTTTCAATCAAACGTTTGGTATCAAAGTGCTTTCAAGGGCATCCAAGCTTGTGTTACTGTTTTGGTTGTAAATGCATTCACAAAGATGTTCAAACAAATTGAACACGATGCCTACAACTACATTGCATTTGTTGTTGCATTTGCAATAGCTGCCTTTACCAACTTTAGTGTTATATACCTAATTTTGATTGGCGGTGTTTGTGGATTTATTGTAACCTTGCTCAAGGACAAAAAAGCTAAGCAAAAGCTTGTTGTTGCTGACGTTCGAGGAGTGTCCGATCAAGACACAGAGGAGGTAGACCAATGATTTACCTCTACTTGTTCTGGGAATATTTCAAAATAGGCTTGTTTACCATTGGTGGTGGTTACGCAATGTTGCCTATGGTGATACAAGTAGTGCAAAAACACGGCTGGCTAACAACTGACCAATTGTATAACTTTATTGGTGTGGCCGAGTCTACACCTGGCCCATTTGCCATCAATCTTGCCACTTTTGTGGGTACAACGGTAGGTAATGCTCAATATGGATTTTGGGGTGGTGTTCTTGGTGCGGTGATCGCTACATTTGCAGTAGTTTTGCCATCGCTAATTGTAATCATCATTGTATTCAAAGTTTTGGAGCGCTTCAAGTCGTCAAAGGTTGTTCAAGGGGTGCTCTATGGCGTTCGTCCAGTAGTGGTGGGATTGATTTTGTCGGCAATGATTGGCATTGCGCTAAATGTTGTTTTGCCCAACTTCAAATTGACAGACATTGGCTCATCCAGCGTAGAACCATTCAATTGGGCGTCACTTGTGTTGATGTGTGTATTCCTGCCCCTTTCACGCATCAAAATCAAAGGTAAAAAATTGCACCCAATCTTTATGATTTTGTTCTCTGCCGGTCTTGGTGTTTTGCTCTTTGGGGTGCTAAAAATTCAAGGATAGTGTTGCTGATTTTTGCAAATTTCAGCTTAGATACTCTGGTGCGCAATCATATCAAAAATGAAATTTAGTTTTTATTTTTCGCTATAAATTTTATGATAGATGTTGCGAATTTATAAAGTTTGTGCTATAATTTAACAAGGAGATTAAAGTACAAAGGAGGGTTATCTGTGGAATTCAAAGATAGCGTAAAGTTGGCTCGCAAAAAATTGTATCTCAGCCAAGAGATGCTAGCAAAAGAGTTGGGTGTGGCTTTTGCTACAGTTAATCGTTGGGAAACTGGCCGTTGCAAGCCAAACTACCGTGCGCAAAAAGCATTTGCGGATTTCTGCAAGGCAAATGGCGTCACTTTTGACGAAGAGTAATTTCGTCACCTAGCATTAAATTTGATAGTTAACTTATCGTAGTAAAAATCCATCGTTATAGGTGGATTTTTATTTTTTTCGCAAAAAAGTGTCTTTACCTTGCAAAATCGCAATATAGCCAAGCTTACACAACCATTTAGGTGTAAAAAAATGCACTCCAATTTGTGGAGTGCATTTTTAACTAATTCATTTTGTCTAAGCAACTAGTGCAAGAATTACAAAGTTAACAAGGTAAAAGGCGGAAACGGCATATATTGTTGGGTTAACTTGCTTGCCTCTTTTTGCAACTAACATCAGCAATGTGTACACAATCAAACCCATACCAAGTCCATCGGAGATGGAGTATGACAAAATTGTAATTATTACAATCACAAATGATGTCAATGTTATGATGGGATCTTTCCAATCGATTTCGCTCAACTTTTTGAACATTGATGCGCCAACGCTTACTAATGCAAAAGATGTAACGGGGGTAAGTCCGTCTATTGGCGCAAATACTGTAAATACGGGGTAAAGCAACGTAGACAATGCAAATAGCAGTCCTGTAACAATAGCGGTAATGCCTGTTTTTGCACCGCTTGATGTGCCAATTGTTGACTCTGCAAGTGGTGTAAGAGTGGATGTTCCAAACAATCCGCAAAGTAGTGCGCCGGTTGCATCGGCAAGCATAACCTTTTTGCCACCAGTCAGTTGTCCGCGCTCGTCCAAAACGTTTGCTTCCTTGCCAACGGCTATCAATGTGCCTGTGGTGTCAAACAAGCTTACAAACACCAAGGAAAAGATTGCTGCAACTGCAGAAACATTGGATAGTGCACCGGCAAAGTCGAAACATTGCGCAAAGTTTTCCCCAAAAGCTGCAAAGTTTTCGCCAATATTGGAGTATCCAGCGCTAAACTTTGGCATGCCAGGCACACCAAGTGCCCCAAGAATTAGTCCGACTACAACTGTGATGCCCATTGTGATGGCAATGGAAAGTTTACCAACAAAGCCCTTTGATTGTGATAGTGCAAAGGAAAGAAGAATTGCGCCAAGCCCCAACAAAACTGTTGGATTGTTGAATGTTTCCAACGATGGCAATCCTTTATCGAAGCCAATGATTCCGCATCCTTTTAGGCCAATCATCGCAAGGAATGCTCCCAGCGCAACGGTGATTGCGCTTTTGATGGAATTTGGGATTGCATTGACTATCCACTTGCGTAGTGGAGTCATTGTTATTACAAAGAAAATGGCGCCGGAAATAAACGTCAATGTAAGTGCTTCGCCCCAGCTAAAGCCCATCTTTGTTTGAGAGCAAACTGTGTATGTGAGATAGGAGCTGATACCCATTCCGGCGGAAAGTACCAATGGGTAGTTGCCCACCAAACCCATTATTAGGCATGCTATGGCAGAGCAAAGTGCTGTGGCAATAAATATGGCGGTTGTGTCTGTGCCGGGTATACTTCCCAAAACGCTCGAGTTTATCGGCAGGACGTATACTATTGCAAAAAACACAAGCACACCCATTGCAATTTCGTTGCCTATTGTAGTTCCGCGTTCGCTCACGTGGAAACATTTGTCGATTTTTTGTAGTAGTTTTTTCATATATTCTCCAAAGCTGTTCGGCTGATAATTATATCACAACAATTTGGAAATATCAATAAAGAATAGATAAAAAAGTTAATTATATTGTCAAATTTGCTAAATATATGTTTGTGTGCAGTTGTTTGTTGTGGTTTTGGCTGTATGTAACAATCTTTTGAGTAATATGATAACTTTGTTGTAGTGGTATTAAAGAAAAAAGAGTATCTTGTTTGATACTCTTTTTTTTGTTTTACTATTGATGCTTTACAATTCGAAATTTGTTGGAACCGCATTTTGGTGCACGATACTTTGTGTCAAGCAAAGGCCCGCAGGAATTGGAGCCCACGCCACTCATAGCTATATCCAAGTTGATGTATGTAGCGGTTGATTTTTTAAGTTCAAAGTTATGCTTTGCATTTTCCAACTCCGCTGTGGAGTAGGGTAAGATGCTAAAGGAAAATGGCTTGGTTGCGGTTATGGTCATTACGTCAGCAACAATCAGTTTGGTTGTGCCAAAGTGGCTACCTGTTTCTTGTGGCATCAAGTAGTCTGTAAAGTTGTATTGTGCTGTTGTGTGATACTCGCCAAAGTCGCTTGCAATGTGCTTGTCGATGTAGCTTTCGTATGGGCCGTAGCCAAAGTAACTAAAAGATTGGTAGCTTTTGTCGATGGCAAACTCAAATCCGATGCGTGGTAGGTAGTCGATGTGGTCGGCAACGGTGTAGTCCAACTGCAAATCTATTCCATTTGCAAATGGCGTGATGGTAATGGTGTAGTGCAAAATTGGTTGCAAGCAGTTTTTGACAAGTCGTCCATGGTAAATTGTTTGATTGTCAACAGTTTCTACCTCGTCCAACACTTGCTTGTATCCAACAAATTTTTCCCATTGGTTTTTAACTTCGCGGTCGTTATCGATGTATGCGCGGAAAATATTGATGGCAAATGGCTTTGTGAATGCCAAGCTGCCGATGGAAGTCAATTTTGCATTGTCATCCATTTGGAAAACAATTTTCGAGGAAAAATCCGCATCTTGCAATTTGCAAAGGGGAATTGTTGCGTTATCTTCGCGCTTTCCGCCGTAGATTGCTTTGATCTCGCAAAGACTGCTTTTGATTTGCCTCTCTGGCGTAACAAGTCCGTCTACACAAAAGTTTCCGTCGTGCTCCGCTTCGCCAAAGTCACCACCATACAGAAATTTTGTCCCAACCTTAACAGCGTGATCACACCATTCCCAAACAAATGCACCGGCAAATCTATCAGATTTGTCAATTTGCTTCCAGTAGTCGTGCGCATCGCCACAACTGTTACCCATTGCATGTGTGTATTCGCACAAAACGTATGGTCTTGTTTCTTGCTTATCGGCAAGGTATTCGTCGAAGAAAGATACAGGCGCGTACATTTTGCTAACGAAATCCACTTTGTTGGTGTAGTAGTCGGGGTGGCCTGTCCAAATGCTCTCGTAGTGCACTGGTCTTGTGTCCATTTTGTGGAGGTAGTCGGCACCTTGGTGGAACATTTTGCCGTAGCCAGCTTCGTTGCCAAGTGACCAAATCACGACGCAAGTACAGTTTTTGTCGCGTTGGTACAAGTCTGTTTCGCGATCTAAAACGCTTTCGTCCCAAATACCTTTGTCGGTGTAACTTTGCCACAGGTAGTAGTCGTATCCGCCTTTACTTGTTGCAACGCCATGTGTTTCTACGTCAGCTTCGTCCATAACGTAAAAACCAAAGTAATCGCACAATTGGTAGAACTCAGGCTTGTTGGGGTAGTGTGATGTTCTTATTGCGTTAACGTTTGCCCATTTCATCAACTTCAAATCCTTGATGATGTCGGCATTGGTTACTGTTGCACCAGTAATTGGATTGCTTTCGTGGCGGTTTACGCCCTTTAGCTTTTGATGTTTGCCATTTATTTTGAACACGCCGTTTTCGATGGATACAGTTCTTATGCCCACTCTTTCCAAAATCTTTTCGCCGTTAGCATGCAACGTGAGATCATACAAGTGTGGATGCTCCGCGCTCCAAATTTTTGCGCGTTTGATGACGATTCTTTTGCTACTTTGAGGTAAAACTTCGCCACTTTGGTGGTAAATTTCGTATTTTATCGCAATATTGCTTAGATTTTCGATGGTAACAATGCCGTTTTCGCCATCAATATCCGTGGAAATCTTGTAGTCGGTGATGTGCTCGTTTGGTCTATGTAAAAGATAAACGTCGCGGAATATGCCCGTCCAGCGGAATTTATCTTGACACTCCAAATAACTGCCGGCACACCATTTTGTAACAACAACATCTAATGTGTTTGTGCCTTTTGTGATGTGGCTTGTGATGTCGAACTCGTTTGTTGAGTGAGCAATTTGACCGCTTCCAACGTAGTTGCCGTTCAAGTAGAGCGCAAAGTAACTATCCACACCTTCAAAAACAAGGTAGTATTTTTCTGTGGGGTTAGTTATATCAAATGTGCGTCGATAGTGGAAGGTTGGATTTTCCTGTGGTACTTTTGGCGGATCAAATGGGAAGGGATATCTGCAATTTAGGTACTGAATTTGATCGTATCCGTGTAGTTGCAAGCAACTTGGCACAGTAATTTTGTTTGTTGGCGCAACGTCTAAGTCAACTGTTGGTGTGGGGTATGCACTAACTTTCCACTCGCCATTAAGTGAGATAAATCTACTACTAGATGTCCTGTCTACGATGTGGTTGGAAAAGGCAAAAATGTCCCCTTTATCAAAGGGGACATAGTAAGCGCGTGTTGGTAGTGCATTTTCTCTTTTGGTAAATAAAATTTGTTTAGAAAGGTCAATTTTCATAACAACACTCCTCTGTTTCGGTATGAAAACAAATTTCTTTGATTACTCTGCAAGAGTTGTATTTTGCAATGTTGCGCGTTCTTTCTTGATTTTCCTCATCATCTTTGTGTAAAGAATAACAAAGATTGTCGTTTCAATCACAACGCAAATTCCCCACGAAATAGGGTAGGACATGTACAAAATGTCTAAAGCGTGATTTTGCGCAAACACTGTGTAAATCCACAAAATACGAGTGCCACAAACGGACAGGATGGTTATTATCATAGGTATGGTGGATTTACCCATACCGCGCAACATTCCGCACATAACGTCCATTGCGCCGCACAAGAAGTAGGTTGTGCCGATGATGGAAAGTCTAAGTAGGCCGAATTCCATTGCTTGAGCAACAATATTTTTGTTGATTAGCATCTTTAGTAGTGGTTCGCCAAGCATGTATGCGCCGGTTCCCATCACTAGTCCAACAGTAACAACGCATGCTACACATGTCAAGCAAATCTTCCAGATGCGATTTTGTTTTTTGGCGCCAACGTGTTGACCGGTAAATGCAACAGCAGTTTGGTGAAAACTGTTCATGCAGGTGTAAACGTAGCCCTCGATATTGTGTGCTGCACCGTTTGCGGTAACTACAAGGTAGTCGAAACTGTTGATGCTAGATTGAATAATGATGTTGGAAATGCTAAACATTGCCCCTTGGATGCCTGCTGGCAAGCCAATGCGAATCATATTTTGGAGTTGCTTGGGGTAAATTTTCATTTCCTTTAGTGTTAGTTTGTGCGGACCATCAACCTTTGTGAGTTGGCGTACAACCAAAATTGCCGAAAGAAGTTGTGATGCGATTGTGGCTAGTGCAACGCCTTCTACGTCTAGCTTGCAAACGAAAACAAAAAATGCATTCAAGGCAACGTTTGTTATGCCGGCGATGGTCAAGTAGAGCAAGGGCTTTTTGGCATTACCTACCGAGCGCAAAATGGATGCACCAAAGTTGTAAACCACGTTAAAGGGTACACCGCAAAAGATGATACGAATGTATGTTACAGATTGATCGATCATATTTGCTGGTGTGTTGAATAGCTCCAAAAGCGGTCTTGCAAAAATAAAACCCATCGCACCAAACGCAAAGCCACCGATAACGGCGGTAGGGAAGGATGTGTGTACAACTTCGTATAGCCCTTGATTGTCGTTTGCGCCAAAATATTTTGCAACAAGTACACCAGCACCAACAGACAAGCCCATTATCAAATTGATGGTTAGGTTGTTTAGTGCGTGAGTTGCGCTAACTGCTCCGCTTGCGGTTTCGCTTGCTGATTTGACGATAATCAAGTCTGCCGTATTAAACAGCAATTGCAAAACGCCCGTTGCAATGATTGGCAGTGTAAAAAGCAGTATTTGTTTTAGTAAGTTTCCCTGTGTCAAGTCCACAGTTCCGTTTCTTTTTGTGATTGTTGACATCTATTTGCCTCTATATTTTGATGCCATTTGAAATATCAAACAACATTGTGTATTTTGATGATTTGTGACCAAATTAGTTTAGCACCTTTGTATTTATTTGTAAAGTAAATATTTTAAATATATGCATTATGTTTGCGTTTTAGAGTGTGCTCAAAGCGGTGTGGTATCTTTGCTTGATAGAATCGAAATTGCCATATTCTCTCGTTCGGCTTCTTTAAACATGATGGTTTGGGCGAGAAGGCGCGATGCGTTTCAAAAAAGTCACTTTGTGTAAAATAGTGTACAATTATGTAGAATTATGTAGAATTGTGTAAAAATATGTGTAAAAATGTAAAATTTAATAATTTAATTCCATATTAAAAAATGTTAAAATATGTTGCATTTTGTAGAACTGTGTGTTATAATATAGAAAAATTAAAAAATACGGAGAGGTACCATGTTTGCAAATAGTAATTTATTAGTAGATTATCACAGTTTTGAAGAAGAAATTAACAACTTTGTAGAAGATTTGCTTTTGAGTATATCTTTTAGAAATAGTCAAGTTGGTCGTGTTTACCTACACGATTGTTTGGTGTTGGCTTGTTTGGAAAACAAACCAATGATCAATCTGTCCGATGATATTTATCCAGTAATTGCCAAACAGTACAACACAACGATTGCAAATGTTTCCAAGGCTATTCGTCATTGTTTGATTACTTGTTTTAACGACGGCAATCTAAAGCGAATCAATCGCATTTTCCGTTGTGAAATTGTTGGAAATGTTCCACCGACCAATGCCGAGTTTATCACAACGATAGTGATTTTTGTCAAAAGATATTTACGAACAAAGGATGCTGATAGTAGTCGCGTGACGTTTTTGAATGTCTAATAATTTTTGTATCAAAACATGATCTAATTACCACACAAATTGTTGTGGCTTGTTTTTGTGCGCCAATTTTCAAGTTGTAAATGCAATATTTATAGAAAAAATCCGCAACCATTGTTGCGGATTTTTGTTGTTCTTATTGAATTAGTTTTGTTCTGCAATAGCTTGTCTGATAGCTTCGCAAAGATTGTTGTTTTCCATGTTGAATGCTTGCTTGATGCATTGGTAAACTGCTTCGGCCTTGCTACTGCCATGACCTTTTACAATTGTTTTGTTAGCACCCAACAATACGGCGCCACCATAGTTGTTGTAGTCCATCAAACTTTTTAGCTTCATCACTTCTTTTTTCAATAGTAGTGCACCCATCTTGGAAACCAAGTTAGCCATAAAAGCACGTTTTACAAGTTTGAGCATGTTCAAGCAAGCGCCTTCGGTGGATTTGAGAAGGATATTGCCATCGAAGCCATCGCACACAACAACGTCAACGTTGCCATCAAGCACTTCGCGACCTTCCATGTTGCCTACAAAATTGATGCTCTTTGTTTCTTGCAAAAGTGGGTAGGTGTTTTTAGCAAGCTCGTTGCCTTTTTCCGACTCTGCGCCAATATTAAGCAGTGCAACACGTGGATTTTCCACACCATATGCCTTTTGCATGTACAAACTTCCCATAACGGCAAATTGTTGTAGGTAAACTGGATCGCAGTCTACGTTCGCTCCGCTATCGCAAATGGCAACCAAACCATTTTGGACTGTTGGCAAAATTGGGCAGAATGCAGGACGTTTTACGCCCTTGATACGGCCTACGCGCAAAACTGCGCCCGCAAGAACGGCACCAGTAGAACCAATGCTAACAAGTGCACGAGTAGTAGGGTCGTTTTTCATCAGTTCAAATGCCTTGTACAAAGAACTGTCCTTCTTGTTTTTGATTGCATCTGTTGGTTTGTCGTGGCAAGTGATTGCATCAGGTGCGTGCAAAATTGTCAAACGACTTTTGTCGTATTGTTTGTCAGCAAAAAAGTTTTCTATTTCCTCTTGATTACCTACAAGTACGATCTCCACTTCAGGAAGGTTTTGCAAAGCTTTAAGTGTGCCTTCAAAGTTAACAAGTGGGCTATTGTCGCCACCGTAAGCATCAACAACGATTTTAATCATCAGTTTTCTCCTAAGATTGTATTGGGTGACAAAAGATAACAATTGCCACAACAACTATTTTATCAGTTTATGACAAAATAGTCAACACCCTGTTTTCCTTTAGGTAAAAGTTTATGTATAATTTGCTAGCACGACGCCATAGATTGTAATTGATGGTTGTTCTTGGATGCAAGATATCGCCATTTTACCAAAAGTTGACAATTTTATGTCATGATTATGTTAAGGTTTACACAAAACATTTAACAAATGTTAAATATCTATTTACAAATGTTGTAAATAATGTTAAAATATATCAAAAGATGTCTGATTAGGTAGTTGATTTGCCACACAGGAGGACTATTTTATGGTACAAATTATACCAGTAACAACAAAAAAACAACGCAAGCAATTTGTGGAACTTCCACTAAAACTGTACAAGGGTAACAGTTGCTACGTTCCACCGCTCTATGCTGATGAAATGGCAATGTTCAAGGATAACTTTACTTACAACGACCAATGCAAGTCTGCATTTTTCTTGGCAGTTCGCGATGGCGAAGTTGTTGGTCGCATCCATGGTATTTGGCAATTTGTAGCCAACGAAAAGTGGGGTCAATCTCGCGTACGCTTTACTCGATTCGAAAGTATCAACGATCAGGAAGTTGCCAACGCTCTATTGTCTGCTGTGGAGGACTGGGGCAAATCGTTGGGAATGACGGAAATTGTAGGCCCCCTTGGTTTTTCTGATATGGAACGCGAAGGTCTTTTGATCGAAGGTTTCGACCAACTTGCCACCTTTGAGGAAAACTACAATTTTGCCTACTACCAAACTCTCATCGAAAACTACGGCTATCAAAAGGATGTTGACTGGACTGGCAACAAGCTATACCTTCCTAAGAGTGGTGTAGACCCAAAAATTCACGAAATTTCTGCAAAAATAATGAAGAGATACAATCTCCATTTTTGCGAGGAAAAAAACACCAACAAATTCCTCAAAAAGTACGTAGACAAAATTTTCGCCATTTGGGAAGATACCTACTCCAAGATCTACGGCACAGTTCCATTTAGTCGTAGAGTTATGGATGGCGTTTTGGATCAATTCAAATTGATGGTCAAGTGTAAGTATGTTCCACTCGTTTTGGACGAAAATGATAACGTTGTTGCATTTGGTATTGTTTTCCCATCCATTGCAAAAGCGGTGCAAAAGTCCGGCGGTCGTTTGACAATTCCTTGCTTGTTCCGTTTGCTTAAAGCAATCAACAAACCCGATATCATTGACGTGGCGCTTATTGGTGTTATTGATGAGTACAAGAACAAAGGTCTTAACGCTGCAATTTTGTCTAGACTTATTCACTTGTTGGAAAATCTCGACCATGCTGAAAGCAATTTGATGTTGGAGCACAACAATCCAATTCAAAACATGCTCAAGTATTTTGATGCGCCCCAACACAAACGTCACCGTTGCTACATCAAACAACTTTCCTCCAGCGAAGAGGGCGAATGATGCTTGCAAGCAACAATATTAACTAAATCAACACACTACAATGCACTCCAGGGTAATTTTGGGGTGCATTTTTATTTGTAAAACATTCAACGTGATACTTGACAAATACGAACAAATGTTCTAAAATTATATCAATGATTGGAAAAATTCTTGGCGGAAAATTTTGTGGTATTTGTGGAGTCGGTTATGGATGTTTTGCATTGTGATTTGAATAATTTCTATGCTTCTGTTGAGCAAACCATCAACCCGGATTTGTGGGGCAAGCCAGTGGCGGTATCGGGCAATCCGGAAACTCGCACAGGTATTATTCTCGCCAAAAACACCATGGCAAAAAACATGGGCGTAAAGTCGGGCGAGGTAATTTGGCAAGCCAAAAAGAAGTGTCCTGACCTAATTTGTGTACCACCGCACTTCGAGTACTACGTGCATTATTCCAAAAAGGTGCGTGCTATTTACGAGCAGTACACCGACAAAGTTGAAGGATTTGGCTTGGATGAATGTTGGCTGGACGTTACCGATAGCAAGATCTTTGGCACTCCTTTCGAAATAGCGGAAAAAATTCGCAATCAAGTGCGCGAAGAAACGGGGCTTACCATATCTGTTGGCGTATCCTTTACAAAAACTTTTGCAAAACTCGGTAGCGACCTCAAAAAGCCTGATGCCACAACGGAAATTACCAAAGCTAACTACAAAACAAAAGTTTGGACTTTGCCTGTGCAAGAGATGATTTTTATCGGCAAGCAAATGCAAAACAAACTAAATAGAATGGGAATTTTCAATTTGGGTCAACTTGCCAAGGCCAGCACAGAAGCGCTAATCAAAAACTTTGGTGTAGTTGGCGAGCGCATACAAAAAAGTGCTCGTGGCGAGGATGTTGAACCGGTGCGAAATTGTGATGTTCAAAGGGAAATCAAAAGCGTTTCCCATGGTATCACGACTTTGCGCGATATGGAAACTTTCAAAGATGCGCATCAAGTTATTGAGTTTTTGTCCGATATGGTGGCAACACGCTTGCGCAGATATGGATTTTTGTCCAATATCATACACTTGGATATCAGGCGCAACAATCTCACCCACGAAAGCCGTCAATGTCACGTGCCACACACAAACAACTCTGCGGATATCTACCGTACGGCTTGCTCGTTGCTAACAGAAATGTGGAAGGCCACCGATGATATGCCACTCAGATCTTTGTCTGTTGGTGCAGGTGGCTTGTGTACTGTTGGTGGTACAATGCAACTTGGCATTTTTGACCAAGCGGATGAGCGGGCATTGCAGTTGGAACTTTCCGTAGACCAAATTCGTAAAAAATTTGGCTTTTCTGCCATCAAAAAAGCCAGTATGTTAGATTGCGACTTGCTAACGGACAAAATGTTCTCCGAAGAAGATTTGCTACCCTTCAAGCGGTAATACCACAAACGTGGAATTACCCAAACAAATTTACTTTTACTTACAAAAACTGCTTGAATTGCGTTGGTTTTTTTGCTATAGTTAAATAAGCGATAAATAAGAATTTACAAGTGAGTATATAATGAGCAAAAAATTAACCGAAATGAGTTTAGAAGAACTGTGGCAGTTGTTTCCTATCATTTTAACAGAACATCAAGAGTGTTGGAAAGAATGGTATTTGGAAGAAGAAACCCTGTTAAAGAAAGTTCTTCCAAAAGTCCAAAGGATAAGTAATATAGGAAGTACCGCGATTTCTTCCATTTGGGCAAAACCGATTATTGATATTCTTGTAGAAGTTCCAAAGGAAAGCAACCTGCTTGATTATAAAGCTTTGCTTGAAAACAACGGCTATATTTGTATGTCGCAAAGCGAAGATAGGATTTCTTTTAATAAAGGATATACCGAAAACGGATTTGCCGAGAAAGTATTTCATCTGCATTTGAGATATGC
>JAZRHU010000074.1:0-68794 GCA_045644945.1 Candidatus Fimimonas sp.
TACACCTGCTACTCACACAGAAAAAGCTACATACTACAAATCCTGTGTTTGCGGTTTGAAGGGTTCCGAAACTTTCCAAGCTGGCGAAGTTGTTGCTCACGAATTTGAAGAAGTTGTTAACGAAGAACTCAAAGTTTCCGACGCAACTTGCACACAACCTGCTACTTACAAATTGTCCTGCGAATGTGGCGCTATTAGCGACGAAACATTTGCTCACGGCGAAGCTCTTGGCCACACAGAAGTAATCGACGCAGCAGTTGAAGCAACTTGCACAGAAGCAGGTCTTACTGCTGGTAAGCACTGCTCCGTTTGTGAAGCTGTTATTGTTGCTCAAGAAGTAGTTCCAGCTACTGGTCACAAATTCATTGACGGCAAGTGTGTTTGCGATCTCGAATACGCTCCACAACTTCCATGGCTCCTCACAACTGAACTCAAAGATGGCGACCACGTTCTTATTGGTGCACCTGCTTACGGCAAACTTCTTTCCGCTGAAAAAGTTAATGCAACTTCCTACTACAACAAGGGTGTTAACTACTCCGCAACAGATTTTGCTAACGTAACAGATGCAGAAATCTTTGTTGTTAAAGTTAACGACGATGGTACTTACACATTTACATCCCTCACAGGTAAAGTGATTGCTCTTGCAAGCTCCTACTCCTCTCTTAACGAAACTGGCGAACACAAGTCCTGGGCTCTTACATCTAGAGGCGACGGCACATTCCTCATGAAGAACACAGGCCGTAACACATACCTCGAGTGGTACAGCTCCAAGGGTAACTGGAGCACATACACCGCTGGTAACACAAAGGAATACTACCTCTCCTTCTACGTTAAGAACGCAGACTACTCCGAAGAACACGTTCACAACCACATCAGCGCTGTAACAGCTCCAACTTGTACAGAAGCTGGCTACACAACTTACACTTGCGCATGTGAAGACACATACACAGTTACTGGTGCAGACGCAACAGGTCACACATTCGTTAGAGGCATTTGTGCTTGTGGCGAACAAGATCCTACATACGTTGACTACTACCTCATTGGTTACATCAACGGTGCCGACTACGGTAACGCTGGCGACTGGGAAAACCTTGGCGAATACAAGTTCGTTGATGGCACTCTTGTAGTAACATTTACTGCTGATAGCTACGTTGGTATCAAGTCCGCTAACCTCAAGGGCGAAATCGTTGGTTGGTTCTGGAGCAAGAACTACGAAACAAGCAACGTAGGTACATTCGAACACGGCAAAAACTACGGCGAAAAGATGTTCATTTCCGGCAACGTTCAAACAACATTTACACTTGTTGTAAACGAAGATGGTTCTCTTACTCTTTCCGTTGAATACCACAAACATAGTTACGAAACAAACGTAACTCCAGCTACTTGCACAACAGCTGGCTACACAACACACACTTGCGCTTGTGGTGATAGCTATACTGATACCCCAGTTGAAAAGCTCGGCCACATCGACGAAAACCTTGACGTAGACTGCGACAGAGAAGGTTGCACAAGCAAAATTGCTCCAAAGGCAGACAGCACACTTAGTCTTGCAACAGCAAATGCTCTTGGCGCTAAACTTAGCACATCCAACCAATACTACGTTGAAGGTAAAATCGTTAGATACTACTCCGAAGGCGACGTTAAAAATGGTATCTTTTGGATTGCTGACGAAAACGGAACTGAACTCCTCATCAGAATGCCTATTAACGATGCTGGTTCCACACACTCCGCTTGGGACTTTAGACTTGTAATTGGCGACACAGTAAGATTCTACGGCAAGTTGGGCAAGTTCTCCGCACAATCTGCACCTGGCGGATACTACCCTGTTATGCAAGGTGGTTTGTTTGTAGAATACATCTCCAAGCACACTTGTGACTTTACAACTACACCTGCAACATGCTTTAAACCTGCTTACTGCGACTGTCTTGCAAGCCAAGGCGCACCAGCTGACCACGTTGACGCTAACGCAGATAACGCTTGTGATAACTGTGGTTTGAATCCAAACTACAAACTTTCCAGCATTTCCACATGCCTAAAGGACATCAAAACAACTGATGCATACGATGCAACAGCAGGCACAGCAACATTTGTAGGGGCAGACTTTACAGCTGTTTTTGCAAAGGGCACAGCTTCTCTCAACTCAAACGGCACCGACCACATGAGATTGCAAAAAGGTAACACTTTGACAATTTCCGCTAACAACGGCAAAAAGATTTCTGCTATCACATTTACGGCATCATCTGCTTCCTATGTTGACGAAATGGAAGCAATCCTTACAGGCGCTGGCATTGCATACGAAGTAAATGGTCTCAACATTACAATCACAGTAAACAATCTTGATTCTTTCACACTTACCAACTCCGTATCAAAGATTGCTCGTATTGCTGCGATCCACATCGGCTACACCGAAGCTTAGTTCAACCTAGCCACAGTTGCACCACTTGATTTATCACAACATCACTTGGTTGCAAACAACTAAACAATTTTGGCCTAACACAATTGTGTTGGGCCTTTTTTGTTGGCACTGCCACATTTTTCCAAAATTTGTGCAGTTGTGTTGAAAATTGCACTCCGTTGTGGTATAATGGGGCATATCGCAAGTTTGGTTTGTAGTTGATGACATCAAACGTTGCAAATGAAACAAAGGAGAACAGGATGGCTTTTATCGAAACAAATCATACCGAAGTTGTTTTGCGCAAGCTAAAAAGCGACATAGACGGCTTTATGAAGTTTGTGCGCATTGCCACCATGGTGGGATTTTCCGCTTGGTATGTGTACCTGATTGCAACAAACTTTGCATCCATCCCACACTTGATTGCCTACATAGTGTTGTTTGCACTGGTACTTGTTACCTTTTTTGCCGAAAGGAGCTTCAAGCCAAAACAAAACGACAGTCGCAAAAACAAGCGCAAAAAGGTGGAAAAGCACCGCAACTTTAGCCTGACAACCAAAGTCATCAAGTACAGCGCAAAGTGCGTTACCATCGGCTTGGCATTGCACGCATCCATCACCAACCCAACATCCGAGTGGGATTTGATACTGGACATTGTGTCCGCCGTGATGCTACTTGTATCCGTTTTGAGCGAAATTGTTACCGGGTTTATCAACAGATACATCGACTACTTTAAGATTAGTGTTGCAATGGACATTGGCAACAGCGGAGTTGTAAACACCGTCAAGGACGTCATGCGGGCGTTTGGCAACAAACAAATGCAATTGGACGACATCAACAGCGAACTTGGTGGGGACGAAAGTTTGTACACCGAGCAGGAAACAAAAATCCGTCAAATGCTTGCCGACGAAGCGAAAACGCTAAAAGCACAAAAGGCGGAGCGCAAAAAGGAAAAATCCAAGTTGATTGATGAGCAACTTGCCGAAAAAAAGGCACAAAAGAGGCAAATCAAGGCGGACCAAGTTGCCGCTGCCAAGGCGGAAAAGAAACGTATCGCCGAGGAAAAACGTCAAGCCAAGCGCGCCAAGGCAGAAGCAAAACGTGCCGAGAAAAAACGCCTTGCCGAAGAAAAGCGTCAAGCAAAGAAAAACAAAAAACCACAATAAGCAGTTTCGCCCCAGTATATTTGAGATACTGGGGTGCTTTTTTGTTTACAATCGTTGAAATAATCTAAAATATGTAGTATAATGTTGGCAAATGTGATATTTGTGAGAGTTTTTGCGCTGATGGTTGGCCTTTTAAATTGGGAGAACTTGCATCGCACGCAAAACTTGCATCACAATGCACACTACCAAGGAGGTTTACCATGGCAACAAAGAACGAACTTTTGGCGCAACTTTACGCAATCAAGGCGGGCTTGTCCATCATCTCACAAGAAAAGGACAAAATTGCTGGCGCAGAAAAAAAGTTGAATATTCTACAACAAGAAATTGATTCCCGCAAAAGCCAGATAGCAAAATGCGACCAAGAGATTGCAAGCGCTAAAAAGTCTATTGACGATGCACAAAAGCAGCCCTTGACAATGTTCGTCCAAAAACGCACTGTGGACATCAAAAAAAGCGGGTATATCATTCCATTAATGCTCATTTTCTTTTTTGGATTTATGATTTTTGTGGGTGCTCCCATCAGTATGCTTTTGGTGCCAAACGAAAACTCCACAGGTCAAGCATTGGCAGTATTTGGGATTGCATTTCTTGGAGCCTTGATTGGTGCATTGCTTGCAGGACCAATACACAAAAAGGATGTTGCTAAAGCGCAAGCCAAAGCCGAGCAAGAGTGGCAAGATGAAGTTGCCAAAGCTCGCGCACAACACAAACAACGTAATCAAACGTTGATTGACAATGCAAACAAAATTATTGCATTCCAAACTACAACACGCACATCCTTGCAACAACAACTTGACTCTCTTACCGACAAATTCAACACACAATATGAAATCTACACCGAACAAAAGGACCTATCCCTTGGATTGGCAAAAACTGTGTACGATGCTTTGATTGCCGAGTACGCAACTGTGCTGGACCCACGCGATTGGAAAAACATCGACTTTATCATTTTCTACTACGAAACTGGCCGTGTGGATACCCTCAAGGAAGCATTGATCCACGTGGACAAACAACGTCAAACAGACACAATTGCAAAGGCCATCAAGCAAGCCAGCGCGGAAATCAGCAGTACCATCAACACAAGCATGACAATGCTTCGTGGCGACTTGAACAGTTGCTTTGGTGCGCTTTCCACTCAGTTGGACAAATCCATGCAAATTCAATTGCAAGCACTTGAGCAAAGCAACGTTGCACTTGGAGCACTTTCCGGTAGTGTTAGTCAGCTTGGTAGCAAATTGCAAACGTCTTTGAATGCTCTTGGCAACGAGCAAGCGCTTACAAATGCGCTACTTGACAAAGTTGCCACAAGTAGTGATGCACTCGTCAACGACCTCAACTACGTGATGGGTTACAAGGCGCCCTACTATCTCAAAAAGTAACACCATTGGAGAAACATGAACAAACTTGGCAAATGGCTAAAAACTGAATATATGGAAACAAAGTTGCTTCTACGTTGCGTGCCTGCAAGCGTGGTGACGTTGTTTGTTGTAAGTGTCATTTGCATGAACATCTTGGCAAACAAAACGCTTGTGCAACTGCCTTGGATTGCGCTGGATGGTGGCATTTTGATATCTTGGCTGTCCTTTATGTGCATGGACATACTCACCAAGCACTTTGGGCCAAAGGCATCCAACCGCATTTCCATCTTGGCGGTGATTGTAAATTTGCTCACTTGCTTGATATTCTACATTGTTAGCATCATCCCATCCAACGCCAACGACTACACCGCTTTGAACACACTTTTGGGCGGTACGTGGTTCATTTTGGTGGGTAGCACCATTGCTTTTGTGTGCTCCTCATTCATCAACAACGGGCTCAACTTTGTTGTGGGCAAGTGCTTCAAAAACAATCCCGATGGCAAGCTTGCATTTGCGTGCCGAAGTTACGTATCCACCTTTGTGGGACAATTTTTGGACAATTTGATTTTCTCCGTGATTGTATTCATGGGGTTTGCGCCCATCTTTTGGGACGGATTTTGTTGGACCTTTGTTCAATGCGCGATGTGCGCGTTGACAGGGGCCGTTGCGGAACTAATTTTGGAAATTGTGTTTTCGCCCATCGCATACAAAATCTCCCAAAAATGGAAAAATGACGGCGTTGGCAAGGAATACTTGGACTACATCGCCAAAGGACATCAACAATGAAAGTTTTAGTAACAGGTACATCTCAAGGAATTGGCAAGGCCATTGCCGAGTTATTTTTGGCAAAGGGCCACAACGTTGTGGGAATTGATAGGCAACGTGGCACTATCGCACACGCAAACTACATCCACCACCAAGTGGACGTGCGCGACTACCAAAACTTGCCACAAGTTGACGGAGTGGAAATTCTCATCAACAATGCCGGCACCCAAAACGAAGCGGATATCGACATCAACTTGAAAGCACTTGTGCACATCACGGAAAAATACGGTGTGCAACCAAACATCAAGTCCATATTGAACATTGGCTCAGCAAGCGCACACACTGGTTCGGAGTTCCCCGAGTACGTTGCAAGTAAGGGTGGCGTGATGGCCTACACCAAAAACGTTGCGCAACGTGTTGCAAAATTTGGCGCAACATGCAACAGTTTGGACCCCGGTGGAGTGCTTACACCGCTGAACGATTGCGTGGTTAACGATACCGAACTTTGGGCGCAAATCATGGACCAAACTCCATTGAAGCGCTGGGCCACCGCGGACGAAATTGCCGAGTGGGCATACTTTTTGACGGTCACAAACAAGTTTTGCACCGGCCAAAGCATTTTGGTAGACGGTGGCGAAAGCATCAACTACCACTTTGTGTGGAAGGAGTAGACTATGGATGAAAATAACAAAGGTACTGTTGTTGCGGTAAAATACTTAGCGCCTGAGCTGTACATTAGTTTGTTTTTTTCCCTTTTAGTAACATTTATGTCTAGTGTGGCGTTCTACCTAGAACCCGAGCGAATTTTATTACTCGTGTTAGGATTAGCATTCTCTCTTGGAGTCATTATTACATTGCTCAAAATGATAGAGTATTGGATACGACCAACTGCCGTAATAAAGGACTTTGGCGATAGATTTACTGTTTACTACGCATTGGGAAAAACAAGAACTTTTAGATATGACGAAGTTCAGGAGTTTGTTGCTATAAAATTTACTAGAGACAATGAAGCAGGTGTAAAGCATGGTGCTTTAGTTTTCAAATCATATGGTAGGACATACAGAACCGGAGTGATTAAATATGTGGACACTGTCCGAATGATACTAAACGGCAAACGCCCCTACTACCCAAAACAACAATTATAGTTTATAATAAGAAATGCGTGACGAAATGTCACAAAAGCATCAACTACCACTTTGTGTGAAAAAGCAGGCAATTGGGCATAATTTTAGTTTGAGAAAGTATGAAAAACTGGAAATTTAGAACAATTTTTATATTGGTAATTATACTTGGCGTTGTACTACAATTTTTGCGTTTGTGGTTGAGCGATGCTAAGTGGCTATCATACATTGGCTCGCCCCTAATGTGCGTGGGTATTGTTTTGTTGGTAAGTTCCTTTAGTTACGGAAAGGGCACAAAAATTGTCAACGCTAACAAAGTACCACCAATAGCACCAAGAACTGACGAGGAAGTATTTATAGACAATCACAAGTACTGCGATTTGCAAGATTTTGAAAAGTGCTTGAAACTTTTTTACTCTCCTGATAGCAAAAGTAGGTTGGTTATCTATCAACCAAGTGATGGTCGTGTACTGGCAAGATTGCAAGTGCTTGAAACATACGATTGTGACATCACAGCTAATATTATTCACTGTGCACATTGGCGAACCATTGCTGGCAAAGATAGTCACTACGCTGATGTTGACACCGCTTTGAAAGACTACGAAAACGAGTTGAACAAAGGGTACGAAGCGGAAAGAGTGGATGAGCTTGCGCCCTATGTTTGGGACGGCCATCAAGAGTATATTGCAGAAATAACTTGGCTAACAGAGGCACAAGGGGGACGGAAAAACATTCCATCTGGAAGCAGGTACTGGCCACAAGTGATAGTGATTGGATCGAATAGTGATATACCACAATACAGCATCATATTGAGAAACATTGCGGGTATCTCAAAGTACAAAACTAATGCATTTGTAAAATACGCCTTTCCTGGTGCACCTAACGATTTGCGCGAAAACGTAAAATTTTACGTATGCGAAGGAAATCGAAAAGTGGCTAAAGGTATCATCAAATGCAAAAGAGAAAATATTGATGTTTAGTAAAGATTACATAAATAAGAAATGCGTGACGAATTTCGTCACGCATTTTGTTTTTGCCTACATGTTAGGTGGCAAATGTTGCACTACTTTTGTTGTGTTTTGTCTGCTTGCTCGGCGGTGAAGCTTTGCATGGTTTTGTCCAAGATGTCTAGGCAGGAGCCAATGCTTTGGTCATCGATGATGCCATTTAGCAAGTTGGCAAGCTTGCAACGTTTTTCAACATCGGGGATATCCTGCGAGTAGATACTTTGGGCGTTTTGGCAAACAAGTTTTACCGAAGCAACAAAGTCGGTCAAGGTCATTTCCTTGTTCAACAGTTTTTGACGCGCACTGCCAAAGTACAAAATTTGGGTGTAGAACGCGCCAAACAAGTCGTCCTTCAAAATGCTTTTCATGCTTTTGCCGGAAAGGGAGGAAACAAACTTGAAAATTACCGTTGCAAGTGCGCCGATGGTTGCAGTATCAACTGCGCCGGCCATCAAAACGGCAAAGGTAAACTGGGTAACACGCTTTACAAAGATTGCATCCACCACTGCGCAGACTGCACCAAACACAAAGGGAAGTAGTACGGCAAAGTCGAACTTGTGGAGGATGTCCACATCCACCTTGTTTACAAACAGTTTTTTGCACAGTTGGGTGGCAAGGCAAGTTACCACGGCGTACATCAAAAAGTAGGCGTTTTCGCTGTTTTTGATAAAGTTAAACAGCGACTGAATGAAAGTTTCAAAATCCATTTTTGTGATTCTCCTTTGGAAAGGACAATCCCAAACCTTTCATGTATTTTTGTCACAAAGTGGCTTTGAGGCAACAAAAAAGCGTCAACCTTTGTGACGCTTTGATTGTACTATACGATTTTTTGTTTTGCAACATTATGTGTCAAAAATTTGTTTTTGTTAAGGTGAGTGTTTTTACAAAGTAGTTTGTGGAAATGTACTTGTCATCCGCTATCACTTTGTGCTCCAAGGTGGATTGGTCCGCCAGTAAAAAGGTGTGGTCAAACTTGTTGACACCAATTGCAACGTCATTTTCCACAATCACGTCAAACGCCATGAGCAAATGCGTGTAGTGGTAGGTTTCTATCAATTTGTCCGGCTTGGTGCCATTGCCCTTTTTGTACTGCAATGAGGTTTGTGTGATGACGTAGTCTTTGGCAATGTCCAAGGCACACTCGGGCAGGTCGTACTTGAGCAAAAAGTAGTCCTTGGATGTGCTTGAGTAGTCACTACCATCGTACCAATGGGCTTTTGGGGTATCAAGTGTGCAAATGACGTAGCTGTGTTCGTACTTGCCTGTGCCTTGCACTACTGCACCAACAAAGTTGCCGTTTGCAACAAGGATGTTTTGCAAAGTGATTGGGTAGTAGTTTGTCCAACTGTCGGAGTAGTTATCGTTAAAGTCGGTACTTTCGCTTTCGCCATGCAGTTTGACGTAGTAATACTTGGCTTGATCCATCAACCTTTGGCAATCGGCTTGGGTGTACTCCGCCAATTTGAGATATTGTTTGTGATAGGTGACAATTTCGCAATCTTGTTGCGTTGCAATTGTGTAGAGTTTCATAGATAGCTTTTGAGTCAATCATCCAAGTTTCTGTGATTGAGGTTTAACTGCAGTTTGCAAATTTACATGCAATTTGCAAGCATATTTTGCAAAAATCGGGGGTACGTGTTCTATTTCTTGTCGGCAATGGTAAGTTTGTAGATGTCGTTTTTGGGAACGTTGCGGTCCTTTGCTACTGCCTTGATGGCATCTTTTTGCGACATGCCACCCTTGATGTAGTAATCGAGGTGCTCTTGCACGGATAGCTCGCACAAGGCGTTTGTTTGGTTTTCCGCACGGTTTACAACAAGCACAAACTCGCCCTTGGTGTCGTCGATGACGTCGCTAAGATGGCAAAAACGCACACGTTCGTGGGACTTGGAAAGTTCCTTTACAAGACAGCACTCGCGGTCGCCAAGGCGCTCGCAAAGGTAGGCCATGTTTTCTTGGATGTCGTGCACGGCCAAGTAGAAAATGGCAACGCCAACGGAGCCATCCAAAAGTTTTTCGCGGTCCTTCTTTTTTTCCGGCAAAAAGCCGTAGTAGGTAAAGGGTGGTTGGTAGCCGGAAAGCACAAAGGCGTTTACAAATGCGCTTGGGCCGGAAATAACTGTGTAAGGCAGGTTACGCTCCTTGAGTGCATTTACCAAAATGTTACCGGGGTCGTTGATACCTGGCATGCCTGCATCGGAAATTAGCGCAATATCATCGCCACGCTCGGCAAAGGACAACACAAAATCCAAACTCATTTTTTCGTTGAATTTGTGGTAACTATACAGCGGTTTGCCTGTGATGCCGTAGTGGGAAAGTAGCACTTGCGAGTGGCGTGTGTCTTCGCAAAAGATTGCGGAAACGTTTTTTAGTGTTTCCACCGCGCGGTGTGTGATTTCCGCAAGATTTCCAATGGGTGTTGCAACAAGATATACCATAATAGCTGTTCCTTTTGTTGATTTTTTGGGGATACGTGGTTGATTTTGAGCACTACTCTGTCAAGCCGTAGTAAGCTTTGGCTTGTGGGGTGTAGTTGCCGTGTTCGTCACAGATGTACATTGGCGCGTGCAAAATGCAGTCACTTTCTCCACCCTTCACACCACGCACAAGCACCAAATTGGGTTGACGATTGGGCGCAGGGCAAACGGGCAAAATCTCCTTGACGGCAATTTTGTTTTGGGCGCACAGTGCAACAATTTCCGCAGTTCTGCTTGCTTGGTGCACCAGGTACAAGTTGCCACGATTGTTCAAACACTTGGATGCCGATTGGATGATATCCGCCAATGTGGCGCAAATTTCGTGACGGCAAATGGCAAGGTTTTTGTCCAGTTGTTGCTCGCCACTGCCCACCTTGCGATATGGTGGATTGCACACAACAACGTCCGCTTTGCCACCTACCAATGTGTTGGCAAATTTCAAGTCGCAGTTGACAACTTCAATCACGTCCTGCAAATTGTTCAAAGCAACGCTTCTTGTTGCCATGTCGGCAAGCTGACTTTGTATTTCCAATGCCAACACCTTTTTGGGGTGCTTTTTGTGGGCAATCAAGATGGAAATAACGCCACTGCCCGTGCCAAACTCCACGCAAAACTTGCCGGACATATCCTTGCAAAAGTTGGCAAGAAGTACGGCATCGGTGGTAAAGCGATACTCGGTGGCGGACTGGATGAGTTGGAGCCCGTCGCATTGCAAATCTTCAATTTTTTCGTTGGGAAGTAAGTTTGTCATATTTTAGAACCATCCACCTGTCAAAGAATAAGTCCAATAGAAAAAGATAAAATCTATTGCTAACAAAATAATGTTTGTCAGCAAGCAAACAAGCACGTTTTTAGTTTTTTTGTAGCCAACTATCCACGAAACAACTGTGAGATATATGGGCGAGATCCATAACGAAGAACGACCAATAACCAAAGCGAAAAGAAATACCATCATCATCGATTCGTCAGCTAGCGACATAAAAGTGAAAAATGTTAATAAAACTGACCACAATGGCAAAGCAAAAAATACTAAGGTTTTGATAAGTCCTTTTATTTTTGTCTTCATAGTTGGAGATTCCTTTTGTAAGTAGATATTTAACTAGTCCACCACAATAACCTTTTTGCCGATGGAAGTGAGGTATTTTTTGAAGTCGTCCAAGGTTAGCACTACTGTTGCGGTGTTATCGCAAGGGTGAAACTTGACGCGGTTGGCATTCCAAACACTTTCGTCAATGAGCAAAGGCGCCGAGTAGGTTGCCGTATCCTCGTTGAGATAGGCAAAGGGGGAAACGCTACCGCGGTGCACACCAAGGTCATTGAGTAGTTTTTCCTCGGTGGCGAACTCGAATTTGGCACATCCCACAAAGCTTGCAAGGTGGCGCATTTCCGCACGTTTGTCGAAAGGCAACACCACAAGGTAAAAGTTGTCGCTCTTTTTGTCCTTGACGTACAAGCTTTTGCAAGACATGCAGTTGTCTACGTGTATCACTTGGCGAGATTCCTCGGTGGTTACCACCGCTTGATGGCGCAGTAGCTCGTAGGCCACGCCTATTGAGTTGAGATAGTTGGTTACTTTGGTTATCATGATATTAAATAATTTGCAAATTGTAGTTTAATAGAATCATTATATCACATTTAACAAAAATGTTCTACACATTTGCAACAAAAAGAAAAAGTTCCGCATTTGGCGGAACTTCCACGGGACGTCGAGGACGTCGTCCCCCATAATATTGTTACAAAAATGGCGGGAGGGCAACCCCTCCCCTACGGTTGTTCCCCGCCACAATCTCATAGACATAGCGATCAAATGGGTCTTGACAGAGCTTGTAAGCAAGACCTAACTGCACAAATAATTCATCACACCGCTAAAAATAAGGTTGCAAAGGGTTTCGCGGTAGGTGTCCGTTTTGAGCTGTGCAAGGTCGTTTGCGTTGGAGAAAAATCCGCACTCCACAATGACGCTTGGGCAGGGCATTTCGCGACACATGTAGTAGTCGCCTGCGATTGCCTCGTGCTTGTTGCCTGTGTGGTTGTTGAAGGTTTGTTGCAAAGCTTTGGCAAGCTTTTCCCCTTCGGTTGCGCCCTTTTGGTAAAACACTTGTGGGCCACTGCGCGAAAGTTGTCCTGCAAATTGGTTCATGTGGATGCTAATCACGATGTTGGCATTGCAACCTTCCACCACCTTTTTGCGCGCTTGCATATCGCGGAGCTTGAAACCCTTGGTGGCAAGTCCGTAGAGCCCATCCTTGTTGGTGCGAGTGTACACCACGTTGAAACCACTGTCTGTTAGCATTTTGCCTAGCGTTTTGGCGTACTTCAAGTTAAGGTCGCTCTCCTTGGTGCCATCTGGCGCCACCTTGCCACCATCCATACCGCCATGGCCTGCATCAATAACAATTGTGTAGTCCACCAGCGAAACGTCTTTTGAAAGTTGTCGCATACACAAAAAGAACACAAGCCCCGCTTGCAATGCCAAAATTAGCAACAAAACCGCCACAATACGGCTAGATTTTACCGAAAACACCATAGTTTGCTCCATCTAAACTCCAAATGCAAAAGGGGCCTTTTGTAGCACCTTTATGACATGTTGGTGCGATTTTCGACACTTTTCGTGCAAAAATGCGCAAAGTTATACACTTATCCACAAAGTTATCCACAGTTATCCACAATTTAGGTGGACAACCTGTTCCACAAAGGTGTGAAACTGCAACATTTGTTCTACATTGATAATGTATGCTTGTCTTTTTTGCAAAAGCACAAAGTTTTGCCAATGGTTTGTCGCAAAAAACGTAAAAATATGTCGCTATTTGTGTAATAGTAAAAAATACTTTTGAACGCTCCTATGTGTAAAATAGGTGCAAAAATGTTTGAGTTTTGGTGTCAAAACAAGGTGTAAAAAATCCATCAATTGGCAAAACTCATCTCAAAACCAAAAACAAGGAGCAAAAAATATGAGTTTTAATCCATTTAAGGAGCAACCACTAAAAAGCGCCAACGATTTTTACAGTTGGAAACAACTAGCATTGAAGCCCTACAACAAGTTTGACGTCGATCCCTACACACGCGTTCGCATCATTTTGGCAGCGGGTGCCGAGTTCGAGGCAGTTTGGTTTGGACATCAGTTCCACCGCCATTGCGACAACAACGACCTAAGGCGCGAGCTTGCCATAACCAGACGTCACGAACAGCAACAACAAAAGCGCATTGCCAGCTTGAAACCCATTGGCGAAGGCATCTTGGAGCACACCATTGGCTACGAGCAACTTGCCGTTGACCTTACCGCCATCTTTGCCCAACGCGAAAGCGACAAGTACGTGAAAATGGCAATGGACTTTGCGCTTTTGGAGGACTTCGACCATCTGTACAGATATGCCGACCTTTTGGAAATGGACAAGGGCATTGTTGCGGAAAAGCTTGTTGGTGGCTACACCGAGCTTATGCCTGGTCGCCCAACCATTGCCGAGCACCGCTTCCCAACTGACGACATCAAGCGGTACGTCAACTTTAAAAAGGCAAACAGCCTCACCAAGTTGGACATCAACATTTTGACGGCTGCCGAGCAACAAACAATGAACTACTACATGAACCAAGCCAACTTTTACCAAAACAAGATGGGCCGTCAACTTTACACAGAAATTGCCATGATCGAGGAGCAACACGTTTCCCTTTACGGCGGACTTAAAGACCCAAATTGCACCTGGCTAGAGGAAAACTTGATGCACGAGTACACCGAGTGCTACTTGTACTACAGTTTGTGGCAAGACGAAACCGACCCACTTGTAAAAAAGGTGTGGGAGCAACACTTCAATGACGAACTATCCCACTTGCACAAGGCGGTGGAACTGCTCAACAAGTACGAAAACAAAGTGTGGGAGCAAGTCATTCCCAAGGGCGAGTTCCCCGAGCTACTCAAGTTCCGTTCCAACATCGACTACGTTCGCGAAGTGCTCAAAAACACAGTCAACCTTACCGGCGCTAGGGAAGACTACACGCCAGTTAGCGAAGTGGCAAACGACAGCAAATTTTTTGAATATCAAAGCCAAGTTAACGTCAAAGACTCAGACGTTGCTAGCCATTGCGTAATCACAAAGTACATTGCCGACAACAACCGCGACTACCGCTTTGAAACTGCCGAGCACCCCGTTGTGGAACTGCGCGACCGCAAGGTAGACAACACAACTGTGGGTAGATAGTTTGGTGATATCGCACTAAAAAATTTGACACAGACGATATAAATCCACCTTGATAAATTCGAATACTTTTGCAAGCCAAATTTTCGTCAAATGAAATTTGAGTTATGCTATTGTTTTTTGTTGTTTTTGATGGAATTTAGCAGTGTTTTCCATAGTAAAACTACTGCAAAAACACACCACGTGGTGGCAAAAAATGCAAAAATAAAGACACAGGAACGCTCCTGTGTCTTTTGTTGTTTTGCTCAATTGTTAAATCTTATTTGTGACCTGATTGCTTGCATAGTTGCGTTACAAACAGGACACTTCGGGGTGTGATTATTTGTGAATATACAATCTCGATGGGCCGTCGGCACTATCTACCATACAGAAAAAATCCCAACCATATCTTTCGTAAAAGCCAACGTGGTCGGTCACAAGGTAAACTGGGCTAATGCCCTTGGATTGCAAATCCTCTACCGCCATGTTCAAGAGATTGCCGGCAATTCCGTTGCCACGATGTGCGTTTTCGGTGTAGACAGCGCAAATGTTGGGAGTCAAATCCTTTCGATTGTGGAAGTCGTTTTGGATAACGCCAAGGCAACCAACAATTTGATCGCAACACAAGCAAAGATACCAACCAAGTTCCGTTTGGCCGTTTAGGTATGCTTGCATGCACTCGACGTACGCTTCCGTTGGCACTCCCCACTTGGAGGAAAACCACTTGGCCGATTGCTCCATCAACTGTGGCTGTTCGCGCAGGGTTATGTAGGTGTAGTTATTCATACTATCTATCCTTGTAGATATCCACAAGGTTAAGTGCAACTTCGTAGGCTTTGTACATGTCTTCCAAAGGAATGTACTCGTAACGTCCGTGGAAGTTGTAGCCACCGGTAAAGATGTTGGGGCAAGGAAGACCTTCGTAGCTCAAGCGTGCGCCATCGGTGCCACCACGGATTGGGCAAACGTGAGGTGTTACGCCTGCGCGTTCCATTGCAAGTTTGGCATTGTCCACCAAGTGGATGTGTGGAGCAACCTTTTCCTTCATGTTGTAGTAGCTATCCACAATTTTCACGTCAACTGTGCCAGCGCCATGTTTTGTGTTGAGAAAATCCACAATTTGTTGGAAAAGCACCTTTTTAGCCTCGAACTTGGCTCTGTCGTGGTCGCGAATGATGTATTGAACAACAGCTTGTTCGCAATCGCCATTGATATCTGTAAGATGGAAGAAGCCTTCGTAGCCTTCGGTGTACATTGGGTTGTCGAAAGCGGGGAGCAAGCTTTGTAGTTCCATTGCAATCAAAACCGCGTTTACCATCAAGCCTTTTGCTGAGCCTGGGTGAACGGACTTGCCGTGGATAACCACCTTTACGCCAGCAGCATTAAAGTTTTCGTATTCCAATTCGCCAAGGCCACCACCATCGATTGTGTAGGCGCCATTTGCACCAAAGCGTGCAACATCAAAGAAATCGGTACCACGTCCCACTTCTTCGTCGGGAGTGAAGGCAATTTTGATTTCGCCGTGTGGGATTTGTGGGTTAGCAACAAGTGTTTCCGCAAGGCGCATGATAACTGCCACGCCAGCTTTGTCGTCAGCACCCAAAAGTGTTGTGCCGTCGGAACTGATGATGGTTTTGCCAACGTGAGCGGAAAGACTTGCAAACTCGCTTGGGGAAAGCACACGACCTTCGGCAAGGGGGATATCTTTGCCATTGTAGTTGGATGTGATGATGGGTTTTACATTTGCGCCACTAACTGCGCTGGACGTATCCACGTGCGCGATAAAACCAAGTTTGTAGGTGCTAGTTGTGTTGGCAGGGATTGTTGCATAAACGTAGCCGTTTTGTTCGTCCATTTCCGTTTGGATGCCAAGGGCTTTGAGTTCGTCACGCAAAAGTGTGAGCAGATCAAATTGCTTGCGACTGCTTGGATATTGTTCCACATCGGGAACGGATTCGGTATCGATTGCTACATATCTAAGAAAGTTTTGAAGTAGTTTGTTCATGGTTATTTCCTTTTTTGGGGATTGAAGTTGTGCAATATAGTTTTGTGTTTTGCGGACGACCAAAGGTCGCCCCTACGAATTTAAATCCACTTTGCCGTCAAAAAACGCAGGGATTGTGAGAAAGTCATAAAGTCGCTCGAACAATAAATGGGTGTTTAGCGTAGCGATTTGACGAATAAAACGCAAACAAGAACCACATTGTTGCGAAGGAGCATACCTGGAAGGTCTGTGACTGAACAAAATGTGGGAGATTGTGCAGTGTTTTGCCGTCAAAAAACACGCAGGGATTGTGAGAGCGACTTAACCTCGGTCTTCGTCGATGTAGGTGGCAAGGATGTCCGCAGTGTGGAGGTAAAGTGCAAGTTTGTACTTGGCGTAGGCATCGCTCAACGCGTAGCTTCCACCCTTGACGCGCTCGTCAAAACCGCCCATGTGCCAGTTGATTGCCATTGCTTCTTCCGCTGTCAACTTGATAAATTGGCTGGCAATAAACACAGATTTTTCGCCATGGCCGTAGGGGAAACGCTCGGCAACCTTGTAGAAAGGTTGTTGCACCCAAGTGCCGTTTTCCTTGACGTTGCGCATTTCAATTGCGTAGTAGTTGACCTTGCAAAGGTCGTGGAGTAGGCCACAAATGGCAATTGTTTCGTCCGAGAAGGTCTTGTTGTACTCTTCGCCCAAATCGGCCTTGATTAGCTTTACAAGGCGGTTGTAGACGTTGATGGAGTGGTAGCAAAGGCCACCCTCCTCCGCCGCATGAAATCTTGCTGATGCAGGCGCTGTAAAAAAGTCGTTGGAAACAAGGTAGTCCAACAATTTGTCGGCACCATCGCGCTTGATGTGCGTTGTGTACAATGCGATAAATTCGTTTTTGAAAGTTTCAATCATGTGTTACTCCTTTGGCAAAACATTGCAAAAATTTAGCAAAATTTTGTGGCCTGCCTGATACATACAAGCATTTGATAGCACTATTATATACCATTAGCTACAAATTTTCAATAAATATACGGATATTTCCGTAAAATTGATAACAATGCCTGTTTGCATGCAAAGCAAAGCGCCAAACAAAACCCTGTTGAATGGCACTTCGACATGTAACAAAAAACTTTTGCGCAAGTTGCAAACTGCGTTGTAACACTTTTTTGAGAAAAACCATATTGTGAATTAGACTGTGAAAGTCAAAACTAATTGGAGGTATAAAAAATGTTCAATGGATTGTTCAATGATGGCCCAGGCCCAGACTGTGGTCACAACCAAACACCTTGTGGCGGTTGCAACTGCACGTGGATTTTGCTCATTTTGTTGTTTGTTTGTTGCTGTGGTGGCAAGATGAGAAACTTTAACCTTTGCATCAACCCAACTTGCCTAATTTTGATGGGCGCATTGCTTTTCTGCTGTGGTGGCGTAAAAATTGGCGACGGTTGCAAATAACACGCTTACATAGGAGACCAAAGGGGGAACGAAAGTTCCTCCTTTTTTGCAACAAAAAAGCGGAAGAAACGTTGTCTTCCGCCGTTATTTTGTAGTTAGATTTGCGCAAAAACACACCACGTGTGCGCAATTTTTCTATTTTTTGTTGTGGTGCTTTGCGATGTCGTACTCGCGGTTGGCAAAGCCCTTGCCGATAACTTCGCGAACGTTTTCTACGTAGGCAAATGCATTTGGATCCACCTCGTTGATAACTCTGCGCGCCAAAGTGAGTTGGTTTTTGGCAATTACGCAAAGGATCATTGTCTTTTCTTGACGGGAAAATCCGCCTGTAACCTTGACGGATGTTGTGCCGTGCTTTAGTTGTGTTTGAAGTGCATCAACCATTTGTTCCGGCTTGTCGGTGGTGATTTCCAACTCGATTGCGGAGGAAAAACCGCGATAGATACGTTCTTGAACAATTTCGCTAACAAACACCGCTGTTACCGAGTAGACAAGCATGTTGAATGCATCACTACCATGACTTGTGTAGCTCCACATTGCTGCAGCACCAAAAGCGATAACGGCAATGTCCACAGCCAAAATGGCACGCATTGCACCGCTACTGCCCTTGGTTGCGTTGCGACCAACAATAAGACCAACAACGTCGCTACCACCAGTGGAAGCGTTACGGGTGAGCACCAATGGCAAACAAATTCCGCGCAATGCACCGCCTACCAAAACGTACACAACCTTGTCCAAATCTTGGCCTTGGTTGATAAACTTGTTGAAGATGTTTGCTACACCCAACAAACGCAACACAATCATGATTGTTGCCAAGCTAGAGATGTAGAAAAATGTGCGTTTTGCAAAGGATTTGTTTACTGCAAAAAACAAGTAGATACAAATAGGCAAGTTGATAGCAAACGTCCACACACCTGCGGAAAGATACCATTTGGAGCTATCCAGCCCTGTAAAAATCATATCCAACACTCCAGAGATACCTGTGGAACTACCTGCAATGCAACCACTTGGGAACAAAAATACCTCCAAGGAAATTGCAGATACAAGCGCAGCTACAAATATTACGATAAAATCCAATAGATCACTTTTTCTTTGATTGTTCATTTGTTTTGTAACTCCAGTTGAAAGTTGGACGAGAAAATACGTCGTAGACATCCTTGACGATGGTAAATGCATCGGGGTCGATGTCGGCAATGATTTGTTTGAGTATTGGCGCTTGCTTGGATTGCACCACAACCACAAGCATCTTGCGAGGGGTGCCATCGTAGCAGTTGTTTGTGTCGGAAATGTTAAGACCGCGCTTGAACTTGGCTACAATTGCATCGGTAAGCTGTTGGCTTTTGCCTGTGACGATAAGGAACTTTTGTGGGTTGTTGAATCCACGTTGAAGCATACCCATAAATTCGCCAGCGATAAGCACAAACAAAAGTGAGTAGGCAATGATCCAAAAACTTTCCCCTTCCACAACCATGATTACCACACCACCAATAATCGTCAAAGCAAAGTTAAGTATGGTTATCACTTTGGATAAATCCACTTCGGGACGCTTTACGCTGATAACTCTACCAATGATTTCCGTTCCGCCGTTAGATGCATTGTTGACATAGGCAACGTACATGCCACTACCTAGTAGCACGCCACCAATGATGGTGGAAATGATGCGCGACTCGGAAAATTGGAAGGTGGGGAACCACTCGGGCAAAATAGACATGGCCACAGTGGATACCACAATGGAAAAGATGGTTTTTGCAGTAAAATCGCCACGCAAAAATACCAATGCCAGTATCATGATGGGCACGTTGAATGCCATGTACAAAATGGGCATCAGTTGCTCTACTGTGACTGTGTCCACAAAGGAACAAACCACAAAGGAAACCGCACTTGCCACACCTGTGATACCACCAGCAAAAAGCTTTGTTGGTGTAACAAAGGTGTACATGGAAATTGCAATCAACATCGATGCCACAAACACAGCAAAATATTCAGTTATCCATTTCCAAATACTCTTTTTGTTTTGCAAAGTTTGCACTCCTAAAACTCGCAATTTTTAGCGAGAAGTTTTACAAGATAAATATTATATTTTATTGCAAAATATGTCAATTAGTTTGTATGAAATGTTTTTGGAAAAATGAGTTTTTGCAAGAAATCTGCAGTCGAAAATAGAATCCGCACCTACAGTACAACCATTTCGCTTGACAAAGTTAGTGGCAGTAGACAAACGACCACAAATTGCCCCTGCTATGCAAAGGAATTTTGCTTTGCAACTAGATATGGTTTGTGATGATATCTAGCTTGCCATTTACTCGCAACGCAAATAAAACTCTACCAAAGCAATGCCATTTGTAAAAAACAAAAAACTGCCCAACTTCTTTTGTCGAAGCTGGGCAATATTATTTTTTATCCAAATGATTTTGATTTGATTATCTCAAAGATTTTGGTTTGCGGATGCGGTTGAGCTTTTTGTTCATCTTTAAAAGTTCTTCCTTAGTGAAGGTAATGTTTGCCATACCAATCATGGAAGCAAGACGAAGCACAGTAAAGCCACCCATCATCTTCATAAGGCTACCGCCAGCGCTCTTGAGGTCAACGCTAAAGCCACCGCCCTTTTTGCCGTCCTTTTTCTTGCCGGCGTCCATCTTCTTTTTGAGCTTCAAGCCAAGGCCAACAAACCAAAGCTTACCGCGCAAGGACTTCATGATGTCGCTAATTTTGTCGTTCAAGCTGTAACGTCCTGCAGGAGCATCGATATCGAACCAGTTCAAGATTGCGCCTTGTTCTTTAAGAACGTAGTCTTGGTTCATTTCCTCTACCTTGCGGATTGTGCCACAGTCTTCCAAATCGCCAGCTTTTGCAACAAGTGTTGTTTCGCCAACGTTAGCTACTTCCCAACGGAAGAAGTGGTCTTCGGCTTGAACTTTACCAAGGGATACGCCGTTTGCAAACAACTCAACTTCCGGTTGGTTGGAGTAAACTGTAACCTTTGTTACGTCTTCCACGCGGTCGATGTAGCGTTTGGAGCAAAGGTGTACAAATGGTTCGTCAGAAAGCCATGCTTTGTAAGCAAAGAAGGAGTCCTTTTTGTACTTGCGGTCCATTGTTACAAGACCCTTGTGGTTTTGACCGTTTTCGCCACCTTCGGCACGAGCGTCAGCACCAAAGTCGAACATGTTCCAAACGTGAGTTGCCCACATGTACTTGCGTGTGAACAATTGTTTGATAAGTTCTTCGTGGTAGAAGGATTGGTATTCCTCGGTGTAGTCACCTTGGAATGGAGTGGAGCTGTGCCAGTTCAAAGCTTCGCAACCATACTCGGAGCAACCAATAGGAATGTTTGGATGCTTAGCATGGAATTTGTCAAACCAAGGGCCGTTCATTGTTGTGTCGCCACCGTACCAACCAAAGTAGTGGTTGTAGCTTACAACGTCAGGGATTTGAACGTATGGGTCGTCCATACTGCACATAGATACGCAAGCGATTGTTGTAAGACGAGTTTTGTCCATTTCGTGGCAAAGGTCGTTCAAAATGCGATGGTTTTCCAAAAGGTCTTCGCTAGAACCAGCAATGCTAATTTCGTTGGAAAGTCCCCAAACAACAATACTTGGGTGGTTGTAGTTTTGTGTTACAAGTTCCTTCATTTGGGAAATTGTGTTTTCGCGACCAGTTGGCATGTGACGGGAAATGTAAGGAATTTCCGCCCAAAGTACAAGACCCTTTTGGTCACAAAGATCGTAGAAGTATTGATCGTGTTGGTAGTGAGCAAGACGGATTGTTGTTGCACCTACTTCCATGATGAGGTCGATATCTTCTTCGTGGTGGCAAGGAAGGAGCGCATTACCAACACCAAATCTATCTTGGTGACGGGATACACCGCGAAGTGGGTACTCTTGACCATTCAAAATGAAGCCGTTTTCTGGATGAATTTCGAATGTACGGCAACCAAATGCAACGTCCAAGTTATCAATCACAGCACCATCACGCAAAATTGCAAGTTTAGCTGTGTAGAGGTATGGGTCTTTGCGACCATTCCAAAGGTGAACGTTTTCGATATCCAAAGTTTGTGTTGTTTCGCCACTTGTTGCACAAACAACTTCGGCACCTGTTGCATCAACAATTTGGTAGGAGATTTGGTCGCCATCTTGGAGGTTTGTTACAAATGTACGAATTTCTACGTGAGCGTTGTCTCCATCAACTGTTGGTGTTACCATAACGCCTGGGCCACCGTAGTAGTCGAGGTCGAAGTGAGTGTTGTTTACTGCAACCAAGTTTACGTTACGATACAAACCACCGTAGAAAGTAAAGTCGGCCATTTGTGGGTAAACTGTTTCGTTAGGGGAGTTATCCACTACGATTGCAATTTCGCAATTTTCGCCAATGCTGTCCGTCATATCAACACGCCATGTGGAGTAACCACCATCGTGATGAGCTTTGTGTTCGCCATTGAGGTACACGTCCGCACTAGAGTTTGCGCCACGGATTTCCAAGTAGTAGCGATCTGCTGTTGGCAAATCCGCCTTTGCAATTGTCTTTTTGTACAAGCAACTACCACGGAAGTAGTCGTTGCCACCATCGTGACCGTCAACTGCATTCCAAGTGTGTGGAAGAGTTACCACTTGCACGTTGTCGTGACCTTCGTGAGTTGCGCAATCTTTGTAAAATTGCCAGTTTTCGTTGAGGGAAAGAATCTTTCTCATTGTTGCCTCCAAGTAAGTTTTATGGTAAATTTTGTTTTAAAGCCGTTTGTTATTATAACTTATATCAAAAACATTGTCAACACCCGTAAAAACTGTTTTTTGCAAAAAAAGGCACAATAGCGCTTTTTGTAGGGCAAATTGCAAGCTTTGCAATACCTTTTTTGCCACTATTGCTTTGGTGCAAAATTGTATCCATCAAAGCGATTGTCCCAACAAAGTTATACATTTGTGGTGCAAATGGCATCTTAGAGGGCAAAAAACTTAAAATTGATTGAAAATTCGCTGACATTTTGTTTTATTGCTATTGACTAAATTTCTATAAAATGATACACTAGTTGATGGCTGTAAAAAATACAAATAACTTAGGAGGAAATTATGGCTAAGAAAGAAATCGCGCTCGACGCAAACGGAAAGCGCAAATTTGGTATCCGCGATAAGCTTGCTTACGCAGCAGGCGATGCCGCATGTGGCCTCAGCTTTGGTCTCAAGGGTACTGTACAAACATTTTGGCTTGTTTTCATGATGATGGAAACTGGCTTGTTCTCAATCCTTTTGTTGATTGTTCAAGCATGGGATGCTATCAACGACACTCTCATTGGTACAATGATTGACAGCGACCAAAAGAAATACAAACTTGGTAAGTACAAAACATACATACTTATCGGTGCAATCGGCCTTGTTGTAGGCGGTGCTGCAGTATTCCTTCCATTCCCTGATGCGGACGTTGTTGTAAAAGCAGTTTTGTTTGTTGTGGGCTACATCATTTGGGATGCTGCTTACACATTTGCAAACGTTCCTTACGGCACAATGCTCAACCTTGTAACAAACGACGACCAAGAAAGGGCTTCTCTTTCCGTATTCCGTTCTATCGGTGGCGCGGTTGGTAACATGCTTCCTGGTATGATCCTTCCAATGCTCATTTGGGAAAAGATCACTTGGACAAAAGATGGCGTAAATGCTTTTTGGGATAAGATTGCTCCAACATTGCCAACTGACCAAAATGGTAACCTCACTCTTACACCAGACGACTTTACACACGTTCCAAACAACAGCGTTATCTTCCCAGGAACAAACGGTGGCCCAGTTGCCGGTGCTCCATACAATCCTGGTGACAAAGTTTTCAGTCCTTTGACTGGTGCTCAACTTGAAATTCTCCAAGGTAACAAAGTATTTTGGGCAGCTTTGATCATGGGTGTTTTGGCATTGGGTTTCTTCTTGTTCATGCTCAAGTTCATCACAATTCGTGGTAACGAATACCAAAAGCTCAACGAAAGCGAAGGCGGAAAAGTTAACATCTTCAAGTCCTTTGGCACATTCATGAAAAACCGTCCTGCAGTTGGTTGCACAATCTCCGCTATGGGTATGTTCATTGGTATGCAATCCGCTACAACAGCTAACACAATCATGTTTGCTACACACTTTGGTAACGCAAGCATGTCTGGTCTTGTACAAATGGTAGGTTTCTTGCCAATGTTCATCTTTATGCCTATGGCTACAAAGCTTGTAAAGAAGTACGGCAAAAAAGAAGTTGCTTCCATCGGCTCCATTGCTGGTCTTGTTGGTGGCGCGATTCTCATGTTGTTCCCACTTATGCCAAAGAACGCACAACTCATCGTTTACATGATTGGTCTTGTATTCTTCGGTCTTGGTATGGGCTTCTACAACTGCGTATCTTGGGCTATGATGGGTGACGCAATCGACTACCAAGAATGGAAAACAGGCAAGCGCGAAGAAAGCGTTGTATATGCTCTTCACTCCTTCTTCCGTAAGCTCGCTCAAGGCGTAGGCCCTGCTGCTGTTATCGCAATCATGGGTACAAAGTTGATTGGTTACGAAGAAACTCTTGGTACAATCGGTCAATCCGCACAAACAGCTCAAAACTTGTGCTGGCTTGTTGCTATCCTCTACACAATCAGTGCAGTTTCTCAATTTGTGGGCGTTGCTCTCATTTACAACCTCGACAAGAAAACTCTTGCAACAATGAAGAGCGACCTTGCTGCTCGTCACACAGGCGAACAACCAAGCGAAACTCCTGTTGAAGCGTAATTAGCTGATAATTTCTAACTACAAGTCAAACAAAGGGATGCAAAATTGCATCCCTTTTTTTGTTGCCTTTTTACAAAATAGCTGTTGCAAAATGCGTTGGGGTATTGTATAATTACAGTACAAACATCTTTACCCAAGCTTTGTTTTGTGAGGTTTTTTATGAAAGGTTGCAAGGCATTACAAATAGTTTTTGGCACCCTGTGTGCTATTTTGACAGTTGCAGTTGGCTTGACGGCTGTGATGTTGTTTTTGCCCTACTTGGAGGTTGAACTAAACATCGACCTGTTTGCCACCATGTCCGAGGGTGTGGACACCATTGCTAAAACTCTTGACTTGGCCGACCAAAGTTGGGTTGTGATTTGCATCATGTTTGTTTTGCCAACGTTGTTGCTTGTTTTGGCAACTTGCTTGCTACTTCGTGGCAAAAAGGAAGGTAGCCTTGTTGCGGGTAGTGTTTTAGCAACATTTTCCACAGTGTTTGTTTGCATTGTGTTAGCGATGTTTTCCAAACAACTGTTTGCCAACATGCAAACAACCTTTGTTTTGATTGCAGTTGGTATTGCCGTGGTTTGCACGCTTTTGTACTGCTTGACAATTTACGCAGTAAGACGCGCCAGCCAACCTACCTCCACACCCGTTGTTGAGCCCACAGAGCCCAACACCGACCAAGACAACGACACCACAAGCCAAGATGAAGATACAACGTACATACCAAGCGACTCTGTTACTGTTAGCCAAGTGGCCGATCAAACGTACGAACAAAGCGATGTTTTGCCACCAAACGTGCTTGCCAAATTGAAGCTGGTGCGCGATCTTTACGAAAAAGGCGCATTGACGGAGGAAGAGTACCTCGCACTTGTAAACAAGTACATAAATCAAAAGTAGCTTATATCACGAAAACAAAAAAAGCTCAACCGAGATGGTTGAGCATTTTTTATTTTTTGCCGTAGGGCTTTTTGAATCGAGGATTGTTCAAAATTTCTCCAAGGACAAGGCTCTTGCGAATTACATCCATGTTGTACGCTTGGCCATCGTCCTCCGTTTCGTACATCAAATCGGTGGCAATCAAGCGCACACCGTTGAGTTCGTCGCAACCTTCGTCACTTACAGCACCAAGGGAGCCAACAATTGGATCGTAGGTTTCCGCACTGCCACCATGACCATGATCATCAAAGGTGATTGTGGATGTTGTTGCCGTTGTACCATTGCGTTGTGCCGCCTTGCGCTTGTTGTTTTCCAAATAGCGACTTTGCGTGGGCGTTAGTTGACCTTTGGCATTGGGATGGAGAAATTCCTCATCGCGCTGTTGTGGCGGATTTTTGTAGGCGTTTTCCTTGGCTTTTGCAATAACCGTACCGATGATTATCAGCATGACAATCAAGAAGAAAACAATACCAACAAAAGCTTCCAATTCTTCTTCAGCCACGGCACAGAGGAAGTTTAGCATAGACGTGGTCTCCTATTTTTTGCCTTTGTCGCCAGTGCCTGCACCTGCACCACCTGCTGGAGCATCGCCTGTGCCGGAGATTGCTTGGCGCATAGCTGTGTCAGCTTGGATATTTTGAAGTTGGTAGTAGTCCATAATGCCAAGACGACCAGAGCGAAGTGCCTCTGCCATGGCGCGTGGGATTTCCGCTTCCGCTTCGATAACCTTTGCACGCATTTCTTGAGTCATAGCGCGCATTTCTTGTTCGGTAGCAACGGCCATTGCACGACGTTCTTCCGCTGCAGCTTGAGCAATGCGCTTGTCTGCTTCCGCTTGGTCCATTTGAAGTTGTGCACCGATGTTACGGCCAACGTCTACGTCAGCAATGTCGATGGACAAAATTTCGTATGCTGTACCAGCATCGAGGCCCTTTTTCAATACTGTCTTGGAGATAAGGTCGGGGTTTTCCAAAACTTCTTTGTGAGTTTCCGCAGAACCAACAGTTGTTACGATACCTTCGCCAACGCGGGCAATGATTGTTTCTTCGCCTGCACCACCAATAAGGCGAGCAATGTTAGCACGAACTGTTACACGAGCTTTAACGCGGAGCTCGATACCATTTTTAGCAATTGCGGAAATGATTGGTGTTTCGATAACCTTTGGGTTAACGGACACTTTAACGGCGTTAAGTACGTCACGACCAGCAAGGTCGATTGCCTTTGCACTTGGCAAGGAAAGGTCGATGTTGGCGCTGTGTGCGGAAATGAGGGCGTTTACAACGTTGGAAACGTTACCGCCTGCCATAACGTGGCTTTCCAATTCGCCGATATCAATGTTAAGACCAGCTTTGCGCGCACGAATGTACACGTCAACAAGCATCTTGTACTTGATACGGCGCATCTTCATACCAACAAGACGGCCCATGGATACGCGCGCACCGCTGATTGCTGCGATAAACCAAGTACCAATTGGGAAAAATGCCAACAAAATGATGACAATAACTGCTACAACACCAGCAATGATAAGTGGAGTTGTGGGATCATCAAAAGCTAAAAACAAATTGAGCATAATAGTTAGTCCTCCTGTATTTCAATTACTTCAATTTTTTGTCCTTCTACTGCAATTACTTGCACTTGTTTGCCCTTTTCGATAAAACCATCGCGGGCCACGATATCTAGCACTTTGCCATCAAACATTGCCTTGCCGATGGGGCGCAAAACTGTTTGAGTTGTGCCCACCGCATGCAGGAATGTGGAAAAATCCTTGGTGCCTTCCGTTTTGTCTTCCGATACGGCAATATCGCTGTGGAAGATGGAGTTTTTGACGGTGGACCCTTTTTTGATAACCTTTGAGGCTATCACAAAAAGTATAATTAGCAACACCGCAAAAATAAGCACCATGTAAAGTAGCATCCAAGCATCTCCGCCGGTAGCCAAGCGAATGATCATGCCTATTACAATCATCGCCGTGCCGGAAATGCCAAAGAATCCAAATCCTGGCATGAACACTTCGATTATGAGAAAGATGATACCAAGCACAAACAAACCAATGCACCATGGGTTCATGTCGGTAAACAACTTGGCAAAGCTAGAATCGGCAAAACTGTTTGCCAATAACATTAGTTGATTCATTTTTACTTCCTTTTTTAATTTTGTGTGTATATCTCAATGGATATACCATTTTTTTATCTTGTTGCAAAATATACCCTTTGATAGTATATTTTTGTTTTGCAACAATATTAGCCATTGTTTGTTGCAGTTGTTAACAAAAATGCTTGCAGAAGCATACTACCCCTGCAAGCAATGTTAGCTTTTATTTGATTACAACCATCAACCTAGGGGTAAAGCTGTGTTTTAGATTAGTGGTTGAAGTAGACCAATTGTTCCGTCCTTACGGCGGTAGACAATTTCCACATTGTCGTTTGCATCATTAACAAACACGTAGAAGTCGTGATCCAACATTTCCAAATTTTCCACAGCTTCCTCGGGGGTCATGCGTGTAACTTCGAAGGACTTAACCTTGGTGATTTCCAACTGACCTCTTGGTTCCACATCGGAAACAAATTCGAATTCGTTGGGAACTTCGGGCATCTTGTGGGATTTGGACAATTTGTCGCGATGCTTGATGATTTGACGTTCGATCTTTGGCAAACATGTATCAATGTTGTAGTACATTGTGTCGCCGGACACTTCCGCACGAATGTAGTTGCCGTGGTAGTTGATGGCAATTTCCATTTTGCAACTGCGTCCTTGGTCTGTCAAAACAATCTTGCAGGGGGTGTTGCTATCTGGGAAATACTTGTCCAAACGTCTGGTCTTGGAAACCAAAATTTGCTCAAGTCTGTCCGTAACATGATAGTTTTTGGTTACAATTTCGAGTTTCATAGTAATACCTCCAAACTCTAGACTAGAAAGAAATTGCTCTCTTCCCATCTACATTATAGCATATTTCCAAGTGATATTCAATACCCAATGTAAAAAAATTGCAATTTTTTGTGTGGTACGATGATGGCAAATTGTCACAACTTGATAGAGTGAACTTTACAACAACAATTTACCATAAGTTTTTACAATAACAAATTTGCAAAAATTGTCAAAAATTTGCTAAAAATGCCATCAAAATAGCAATTTTGGGCAATTTTTATTTACAATCGCATTGATTTGTGCTAAAATTGTAAAAGTGTCTTAAAAAAATTAATACTATGAGGAGAAAACTATGGTTCCTGCAATTATCATCTTTGCAGTGATGTACATTGCCATGTTGGTGTTTGGCAAATACCGCCCCTACATCGCTCTTGGTACAGCACTCATCTTTATTGTTAGTGGCATGCTTCCACTAAACAAAATTTTTGGCGAAATCGACTTTAACGTGCTACTTATGATTGGTGGTACAATGGGTTTGGTAGAGTTGTTCATTCAAAGCAAAATGCCCAACCGCCTTGCCGACATCATCATGAAAAAAGTTCCCAACATCCAATGGGCGGCTGTTTGCCTTTCCTTGTTTGCTGGTATCATTTCCGCATTTGTAGACAACGTTGCAACTGTACTTATGATTGCTCCGGTTGCCCTTGCAATTTGCAAAAAGTTGGAAACTAACCCTGTTCCAGTTTTGATCAGCATTGCTGTATCCAGTAACCTTCAAGGTGCTGCAACATTGGTTGGCGACACAACTGCTATCATGCTTGGCTCTGCGTTGGACATGTCCTTTATGGATTTCATTTGGTTCCAAGGCAAACCATCCATCTTTTTTGCAGTAGAACTTGGTGCACTTCTTAGTGCTGTTATCGTTTACTTTGTATTCCGCAAGGAAAAGGACCCAATTCCCAAGATTGACGAGTTGACCGAAGTTAAAGATATGGTTCCAACAATCTTGTTGCTTGCAGCAATTGGTACACTAATTTTGGCATCCTTTGCACCAGAAGCTTGGAATTTGCCAGCAGAAATCAACGGTATCATTTGTTGTAGTTACCTTGTGATTGGTCTTGTTTACAACGTTATCCGCAACAAAAAGTGGGAAGCTATCACAAGTCCTTTGAAGGCAATCGACTTCGAAACACTTGGACTTTTGCTTGGTTTGTTCCTTGTTATTGGCGGTATCAAACACAAGGGTGTTATTGATGCTCTTGCAGGACTCCTTGCAAAGATGGGCGGTGGCGACGTGTTCCTTCTTTACACAGTTATCGTTTGGGCATCTGTTCTTATTTCCGCATTTATCGACAACATCCCATATGTTGCAACAATGATCCCTGTTATTGCATCTCTTGCAACAGGACTTGCTACAGAAATGGGTATCGATGCAACACTTGTTGCAATCCCACTTTACTTTGGTTTGCTCAGTGGCGCAACACTTGGCGGTAACATCACACCAATTGGTGCATCCGCAAACATCGCCGCAATTGGTATTTTGCGCAAAAATGGTTACGAAGTTAAGTCCAGCGACTTCTTCAAGATTGGTATTCCATTTACCCTTGCCGCAATCGTTCCTGCGTACATCTACATTTGGCTTGTATTTGGTGTGTAAAACACTAAAACTTGCACCACGTGGTGCCAAAAAACATCTACAAACACAAAGAACGACCTATCTTTTAGGTCGTTCTTTTTTATGGAACAAGTTGCGCCCAACCACAGGTCGACACACATTATTTAGGTTGTTTGTTGTTTTCGGCGGGAGGATAGTATCCTCCCCTACACTATGGTTGATTTCGTAGTGGCAAACTAAATTTGTGGAGAAAATTCGCAACTATACCAAAGTGTATTTAGATTTCCGCTAGTCAAATTTGCCAATAAAAAAAGAGCAAGCTAAATGCTTGCTCTTTTAGTTTACCAATAAAATGTGTTGTGATTAGACCGACAACTAAATTTCCGCCAATAAAACTTGCGAGGAAGTGCTAATTAGTATGGACGTTGTTCCTTTGCGATAAAGGCAAATGCAACGGCGCCAGCGCCAACGTGACAGCCGATTGTTGGGCCCATGATACGAACTTCGGGCTTGATGCCAAAGCGTTGTTCAATTTTGCCTGCAACCTTCAAAGCAAACTCTTCGCTACCGGTGTGAACAACGATTGGATAACAATCGTTATCGAATGTGAAGCCTTCCACATCCTTTAGGATTGTTTCCAAGCACTTGAGCTTGCCACCAGGAACCTTTTTCAAAACCTTGAGCTTGCCTTCCTTGTCGAAAGTGATAACAACCTTGATTTGCAACATTGTGCCGATGGCTGCTGCTGCACCGCTAACGCGACCACCCTTTTTGAGGTGGAAAAGGTCATCTACCATGATGAAGTGTTGGATACGGTGTTTGATTTCTTGTACGTAGTTGTAGGCTTCGTCCAAAGTTTTGCCTTCGTCACGAAGTTTTGCTGCGATGCGAACAAGCATACCTTGACCAACAGTTGTTGTGCAACTTTCCACAACCTTCAAGTTGAAATCGGGGTATTGTTCGCGCACCATTTCGGCAGCTTGTTCGGCGTTGTCCAAAGTGTTGGCAAGGCCGTAGCTGATTGTAAAGTGTAAAACATCCATGTGGCCTGCTTTTGCAAGGGACTCGAAGTATTCGCGGTGAATTTCGGTGTTATTTTTGGAAGTGGAAACGTTGTTGTTCTTGTCCTTGAGCATTTCGAAAAAGTCGATGTACTCTTGTTGTGTTTGGAAGTTGTCTGGCAAGAACTTTGTTTCGCCACCACGTTCGATAGCTATTGTAAGGGGCAAAAATCCGCAACCAAGGGAATTGATTTCCTCTTGGTAAAGGTCTGCAGTAGAATCTGTAGAAAGGAAAAATTTGCTCATTTGTTAACTCCTCTTAAAAAATTATTTACCAATGTATTTTACCATTATTTGTCAAAATATGCAAACGATTTGTATCAAAAAAGTTACCAGGCACACCCTAGCACAACAACAGGCAACAAAAAAAGAGCAAACAAAACAGATGCTTGCTCTTTATTTTTTAGTTTTGTTCCACAAGTTGGCCCTTTTTGAGTTGTTCCTTTGTGAACTGCAAAGTGTACAAATCGTAGTACTTGCCTTTTTGCTTCAAAAGTTGGTCGTGGTTGCCTTGCTCGATGATTTCCCCATGGGAAAGAACAATAATGTTGTCAGCGTGTTGAATGGTGGAAAGTCGGTGTGCAACAATAAGCATTGTGCCAATGTTCATCATCTTGTTCAAACTGTCTTGGATCAAAACTTCCGTTTCCGTATCGATGTTTGCGGTTGCTTCATCCAAAATCATTACCTCTGGGCGGTGGATGATTGTGCGCGCAAAGGACAAGAGTTGGCGTTGACCAGCGGAGAAGTTGTTACCGCGTTCGCGAACTTCCTCATCAAGGCCGTTTGTCAATTTGTTGATAAAGTGGTCGGCATTTACGTACTTGCACGCTTCCATGATTTGTTCGTCAGTAAAGTCGTCGTGCAATGCAATGTTGCTACGGATTGTGCCGGCAAACAAGAACACGTCTTGGAGCATTTGACCAAAGTGCTTTCTTAGAGAGGCAATCTTGATGTTTTTGATATCGATACCATCAAGCAAGATTTGGCCCTTTTGGATGTCGTAGTTACGGCACAAGAGGGACAAAATTGTTGTTTTGCCACTGCCTGTTGCACCAACAAATGCAACTGTGTCGTTGGCGTTGATGTGGAAGGAAACGTCCTTTAGTACCCACTCGCCTTCGTTGTAGGCAAACCAAACGTTTTTAAACTCGATTTCCCCCTTGACAGAATCCAACTCGATTGCATCGGGTGCATCCACCACTTCTGGTTGGATATCCATGATGGTGAAGATCTTTTCCGCAGAGGCAAAAGCTGATTGCAAACGGTGGAATTGTTCCGCCAACGATTGCAATGGGTTGAACAACTTGGAAATGTACATGTAGAATGCAACAATTGTTTCGCTTGTGATAACTTGGCCCATAAACTCGGTATCTTTGATGACACCACGGCTACCCATAAAGAACAAGCAAAGTACTGCGCAAATGTAGAGCATGTACATCAACGGACGGAAGATACCAAACACCATGATTTGACCATGGATTGCTTTGTACAACTTGTTGTTCTTTTCAACAAATTGGTTCATCTTGGCATCTTGGCGGTTGAAGATTTGGGTAATCTTCATGCCGGACAAGTTTTCCGAAAGGTAGGTGTTGATATCGGTGTAGCCATCTTTTACCTTGCGGTAAGCTCTGCGGGAGAACTTGCGGAAGAGAACGGTAAACAACACGATAAATGGCACAAAGCACAAAATCATGAGTGTAAGTAGGTAGTTGATGGAAAGCATCATAACAACCACACCCACAATAACAAAGCAGTTTTGTACCAAGTTTACAAGCATACTTGTAAACATTTGGGAAATTGCGTTTGTATCGTTGGTTACACGTGTTACCAATTTACCAACGGGGATTTTGGACAGTTGCGCGTGAGACAAACTTTCGATGTGCACAAATGCGTCTTCGCGAAGTTTGGACACAATCTTTTGTCCAACTGATTGCAAAATGAGAGATTGGAAGTAGGTGCAAGCAAGGGATACAAGCAAGATTGCAACGTACAGCACCACTCGGATGATCAAGTCGCGCATTTCAAATCCAGCGGGATCTTTGATAAGACCTTGGATGTTGGAAACAAACAAAGGAGATACCAAGCTGAACACAATGGACATAAGCATGATGAAGAACACCAACAAGAACTTTTTGCCATATGGTTTGGCGTACTTCAACAATCTTTTGAACAATTCGCTATCCTTCATTTGGCGGTCGAAGCCCATGCTTTCCTTTTTGTCCTTGACCAAAGAAAAGACAATGATAAGTATAGCGGAGATTGTGCCGATGATGGCACCTACAATAAGAAGTGGAAGATATTCTGGCATGTTAGTTATCCCCCTTCTTTTCGTCATCAAGTTTTTGCAACTCTACCATCACTTTGTACTCGTGACAACGAGAAAGAAGTTCTTGGTGAGTGCCTACGTCCACCACTTTGCCATCGTCAAGCAAAATGATTTTGTCCAAATCTTGAACGGTGGAAATACGGTGAGCAATGAGCAATGTTGTTTTACCTTGGCGAGTGTTACGCAAGTTTTCCAAAATGATTTTTTCCGTGTTGGTATCAACTGCGGAAACGGAGTCGTCCAAAATGAGGATGGGCGCATCCTTGATGAGTGCACGAGCAATGGAAACACGTTGTTTTTGTCCGCCGGACAAGGTTACACCGCGTTCGCCAAGAATTGTTTCGTAGCCGTTTGTGAACTCTACAATGTTACCATGAACGTCAGCAAGATCGGCGTACTTTTCGATGTCCGCTTGACTGATGTTGTCTGTTGCAAAGGCAATGTTAGCAGAGATTGTGTCACTAAAGAGGAAGTTGTCTTGTGGGACATAAGCGCAAAAGTCGCGCAAACTGTCAATTTGGATGTCGTTTACATCCTTGCCATCCACAAACACAGTGCCATCGGGCACGTTGTAGCAACGAAGGATGATGTCGGCTACCGTTGTTTTACCACTACCAGTTTTACCAACAACACCAACAAGTTCGCCAGCGTTAATGTTGAAGGAAACGTCAGTTAGCGCGTTGTAGTCGGCATCGGGGTAGACAAATGTCAAATTCTTAAACTCAATTTGACCTTGAATAGCATCGATTGGCTCAGCTGTGGGTTTGTCGCAAACGTCTTGCTTGGTATCCAAAAGCTCCGATACGCGGTTGAGAGATGCCTTACCACGAGAGGACATGTCGATCATTTCGGTAATTGCCATCATTGGCCAAATGATACTATTGAAGTAGCCAATGAACTCCATCAACATACCGGCATCGAACACATCTTCGTGAACAAGGTATCCGCCGTAGCCAAGGATGATTGCAATGGTTGACTCGATAAACAAGCTAACGCAAACGTGAAGTGTTACGGAAAGCTTGGTGTAGGCAATGTTTGCATTTTCGTTTTTGCGGTTGAGCTTTTGGAAGGCCCAAAGTTCTTTGAATTCCTTTACGAATGCCTTGATAACTGCCACGCCGGAAAAACTTTCTTGCGCAAAGTCGGACAAATCGGAAAATGCCGCTTGACGTGCATCCCACTTCAATGTGAGATACTTGCCCACAATAATACCAATTGTTACCAAAAATGCCATTGGAATTAAGGAAAGCAATGCCAAAACCCAGTTCATCATAAACATTTTTGCAATGGCCATACCACCAAGGAACACGATGTCGCAAGCCTGCAAAATGCCCCAGCTAAAACACTCTTGAACCGTTTCGATGTCGTTTGTGAACAAACTCATCAAGTTACCAACCTTGTTGCGGTGGTAGTATTGCAAGCTCAAATCTTTGCAATGGTCAAACATGCGTTGACGAAGGTCACGTTCCACCTTGATACCGCTACCCAAAAAGCACATACGCCACATAAAGCGACCAATTACCATGATAACGATAATCACAAACATGGGTTTGCAAATTTGCTCCCACACAAAGTCCATATCAAATTGTACAAGTGTACCGCCTACATCCACAACACCTTCGTTTGCACCATTGATAACCATACGGTACAACTCGGGAATTTTAAGTTGGAAGTAGTCCACGGCTACAAGGGATACCAAACCAAGCAACAATGCAAACAAGTGCTTGATGTAGTACCTATTGATGTGTTTTCCAAAAATCATAAAAAACCTCAACGTAACAAGTAAGTTTGCAACAAAAAACAGCATCTGCCTTGCGCAACTTACCCAATTTTGTGTATTCAACCATAGATGGTTGAGTAGTAATGAATATATTTTAGCACTATTAAAAAATAATAGCAAACAAATATGCCTTGTTTCGACACAAAAATATAACAAAAAAGCAGTAGAAACTTTCTACTGCGATGTTATACAAATGATATTTAGATTGCACAAACTGTTTGTTGCAAAATATGCTTGCATCAAAATTGCACTATTGCCTGTTTGTTAGCACAACGACATTTGGCCAAATTTGCTCAAAAATACTTTTTTGCTTAGGCCAGGTGCAACAACTCCGCTAAGCTTTTGTTTGTGGAAAAACTGTGTGCTATGTATTGTGCAACATCCCCAAGCGCATCTTTCAATAATTCGTTTGAGAATGTGACAGTTTTGAGCTTTTCGAAGGGCATGTCCTCCAAAAGGTTACATGCGGAAATTACTCGTGGAGTTACAGCGATGCTTTCCAACGTGCGATGATCGTCGCACAAAATACCGCCTTTGGAAAAATCCAAAAACATCTTTTTGCGAGTTTCGCCACACTCGGCGCAATGTTTGAAATCCAACGCAAAGCCCTGACTTTTTACAAAGCCAAGCAAGTATCTGAGCACCACCGTCAATGGATTTGTGCCAAGAACAAGTTGCTCCAATGCGCGCAATGTTTCCACAAACACAACGGGGTCACTTTGGCCCTCCTCGGTGTAGTTGGCAATGCACTCGGCAATGGCGCAAGCAGAGTAGTAGCAAACGATGTCCTCGCGAAGGGTGTAGAAACTTTCCAACTGCTCGCAAGTTTTGAGCATGTATCTATCCCCCGTTTGAGCAAGCTCGTAGTTGCCAAAGCAAAAGGTGTCGCCGGCAAATTTCAACTTTGCCTTGGCCTTGCGAATACCCTTGGCATGTACGGAAATTTTGCCGAGCTCCAACGAGTAGAGCAATATGAATTTGTCACTTTCGCCGTAGTCAGTTGTTTTTAGGGCGATGGCTTTTGTGATTAGATCCATCCTTTGTCAGTTCCTTGTAGAGTAGGTAGTAGGCGGTGTTGCCTGTCTTTTCGAATAGTTTCCAAACTGTATCTTTCATACGTACCCCCAAAATATCCGCAAAATTGTTGCAAAAAACGCACACGTGGTGGCAAAAAACAAGTTTTGGTATGTCCTTTGCGCGGTAAAGCTAACTTGCCTATCCACAGGACGTCAATAAAGCCGTCCCCCTACGCAAAGCAAGTTGAGTTAGCAAAGATTTTTGCAACAAACGCCCCTTGATATTTGCAAGTGAAAGGGGCCTGTTTGCACACCAACATCGATATGCACGTTGTTTTGCATTGTATTTAGTTTGGGAAATTTGGGGTGGGTTTATGCTGAAAATATACTAATCTTTTTTGCGATTGGAGTAGCCAAGTTCGTTCAAAACGCTTGGGTTGTTGCGCCAATCCTCCTTGACCTTTACCCAAAGTGTCAAGAACACTGGGCTTTGCATAAGCTTTTGGATGCTTTCGCGCGCGTGGATACCAATGGACTTGATCATTGCACCGTGCTTGCCCAAAACGATAGGTTTGTGGGATGCCTTTTCCACCAAAATTGTGGCGTCGATGTTCCAACTGCCGTTTTCGTAGGCAAACTTGTTGAGAGCAATACCAATGCCGTGGGGGATTTCCGCCTCGCAGGACAAGAGCACCTTTTCGCGAATGATTTCGCACACAAGGTATCTTTCGCTCTTGTCGGTGATGTCGTCCTCCTCGAAGTACATTTGATCGCCAGTAAGGTACTTTTTGAGTGCATTTTTCAATTCGTCTACACCATTGTTGCGCTTTGCAGAAACGCAGAACACTTGGTCGATGCCCTTGATTTCGTTGAGTTTGGCAAGCTCGGGCAAAAGTTTTTCCTTTTGAGAGATATCGATTTTTGTGATAACAACAACCACAGGGGCATTTTGCTTGGTGTACTTGGTGATTTGGCTAATTTCGCGGTCGGAAATACCATCGTGGCCATCCACAACTACCATCACGCAATCCACGTCATCAACGGCGTTGTCGATACTTTTTAGCATGTAGTCGCCAAGGGCATTTTTACTTTGCAAAAAGCCTGGGGTATCTACAAATACAATTTGACTATCGTCATCCGTCCACACGCCCATGATGGAATCGCGAGTGGTTTGTGGCTTGGGGGAAACAATGCTTACCTTTTGTTGAATAAGTGCATTTAGTAGTGTGGATTTGCCCGCATTGGCAAGACCTACAATTGCAATAAAACCTGTTTTTCTCATCTAATTTTTCCTTTATGTATAGCCAAAATCAAAGTTAAATTGGCCAAAGTTTTTGTGTGTTTTCCGCCAAATTTTGCAACTTCAAACGCGCAAAAACAGGCGCAATATCCATGGAAAATCACCCGTAAAATTGCTGTGATTTTGCAAAGAAATTAGCAAAAATTTGGGGATACGTGTGTGTTTTTTGATGTGTTATCTTGTGATGCCAGCTTGGTTCAAAATTTCCTTTTGGAGTGCAACCATTTGCTTTTCGTCATCTTCTTCGATGTGGTCGTAGCCAAGCAAATGCAGTAGTCCGTGCAAGGACAAAAATGCAAGTTCGCGCTTTAGGCTGTGGCCGTACTCCTTGGCTTGTTCCTTGGCGCGTTCCATGCAAATTACAATGTCGCCAATGTTAACAAGGTCTGTTTCGGGGTTGACATCCTCGCACACCACTGTGATTGCACCACGTGTTGGATTGTCGCAAGTGGGGAAAGAAAGTACGTCAGTAACCTTGTCCACCTCGCGGAAAGACTTGTTTAGCTCTTGGATTTGTTCGGGGCTAACGATGGAAAGGGACATCTCCAACAATTCGCTTGGTTGGTTGAGGTGTTTGAGCGCGCGCTCCAACACTCTTTTGATAAATGGCTTGGTAAAAAGTCCTACATTGTCGAAGTAAATTTTCATTTGTCACTCTCCATTTTTACGTCTGGGTATTTTACACGTTTGTGCTTGATTCCCAAGTAGGTTGTCAAGATTGTTGTTTTGATGATATCAATTTCCTTCATTGTGATGTCGCACTCGGAAAACTGATCGAATTCCAAACGTTCCTTTACAATGTTATCCACGATTTTTTCCGCCATGGAAACGTCGTTGGATGCACGCAATGCCGATTCGCACGCGTCACAAATCATCAAAATTGCGGAAATTTTGTTTTGTGGTTTGGGGCCTTCGTAGCAGTAGCCGTCATATGGCAAAACACCATCGGTGTACTTTTGTGCTTTGAGGTAGAAATACTTTAGTGGCAATGTGCCGTGATGCTCGATGATGGCCGATTGCACTTCTGGTGGAAGGTTGTGTTCCTTTGCCAATGCAAGGCCGTAGGTTGCGTGCATCTTGATCATGGTAACGCTGGCTTCTGGAGTCATTGCATCGTGGGGGTTGGTACCACTAAATTGGTTTTCCGAAAAGTAGGCGGGGTTCTTCATCTTGCCGATATCGTGGTAGTAGGCCGCAGCTCTTGCTTCGACAGCACTTTGACCAATGGCAACGGCGCACGCCTCGGCGTAGTTAGCAACCGTCAAACTGTGGTTGTAGGTGCCGGGGGCCTTTTGGAAAAGTTGGCGCATAAGCTCGGTATCACTTGTGGCAATTTCGGCATATCTAAAGATGGAAACGATGTTGAACACGCGTTCCAAAATTGGAACAAGCATAAACATCAACAATACGGAAATTACACCACTACCAAATGACCAAAGCAATTTGTTTACAAGTTCCATCAAATCCCACATGGCACGCTCAACAAACATCACGTAGCTCATTGCGGCACAAATTGCCGAAACAAGACCAATTGCAAAGCCCATGCCGATGTACTTGATACGGCGGTATTGTCCACCCAAAATGAACGCTGTAAATACCGCTTCGATAAGTCCACTAAACAAAATGTAGAAGAAGTTTTCCGTAGCCAAACTTGCGTTTGTTTGCCAGTTGATTGCCTGCATGAAGTACAACATGATAACAACGAAGTTGGCAAAGAAACCAGTACGAGTGGATACAATCAACGACAATGCCAAACTGCACAAAGCAAATGGCACAGCATTGTAGCCGTAGTCCCAATTGGATCCCAACCAAATTGCGCAGTAGGAAATTATCATTGTTACGATGGTTGCAAACATTTTGCGGGTTTGCTCCAAAACGGTTTTGTCCGCAAAGAACACGTAACCACACAATGCAAACAACAAAAACATTGTTGCAACAATTTGAATGAGAATCTTGATGTAGTTAACATTTTCGATATCTTGCAATGCGTAAGGCAAAATGGTCAGCAATGAAAATGCAACAAATGCAAGTACGTACAACCAAACTACCCTAGTCCAATTGATGGATTTTTTAATCTTTTTTGCCATGTTGAACCTCTGTTTCGTAGGCTTTGACAATTTGTTGCACCAATGGATGACGAACAACGTCCTTTTCCGAGAAGTGCATTATGCCAATGTCCTCGATGTTCTTTAGTATTTTTACCGCGTGCTTAAGTCCGCTTGTGTGACCGCTTGGCAGGTCGATTTGCGTTAGGTCACCTGTGATAACCATCTTGGAGTTTTCGCCAAGACGAGTTAGAAACATTTTGATTTGCTCCTTGGTGGTGTTTTGCGCCTCGTCCAAAATGATGTAAGCATTGGACAAAGTGCGACCACGCATGTAAGCCAAGGGGGCAATTTCGATTGTGCCACGTTCCATCATTTTGCCGTAGGTGTCGATACCCAACATTTCTTGCAATGCATCGTACAATGGCCTGAGGTAGGGGTTTACCTTTTCTTGAAGGTCGCCAGGCAAAAAGCCCAACTTTTCGCCAGCCTCTACCGCGGGACGAGTCAAAATGATTTTTTCCACCTGCTTTGCCTTGTAGGCATTTACCGCCATGGCAACTGCAAGGTAGGTTTTGCCTGTACCTGCTGGGCCAATGCCAAAAGTGATGATTTTCTTTTTCATCAAGTCGACATACTTCTTTTGGCCGACAGTTTTGCTTTTGATGGGTTTGCCCTTGTGCGTGATGGCAACAACGTTATCCAACAGTTGGTCAACTTCCTCCAGACTGCCCGCCTTGGCGCAATCGCAAAGGTAGTTAACACGACCGATATCCACCGAGTCGCCCTTGTAGATAAAACTGCGCAGTTTTTGGAGCACTTCGCAAGCCATGTTGACGTTGTTATCGTCGCCAAGCAAATTGCTTTGGCCATCCGCCATTACAACTTTTACATCAAACGCATTGCAAATTGCTTTGATGTTTTCGTCAAATGGGCCAAACAACTTGATTAGTTCATCCATTGATTCCACTTCGATTCTTTTGACCAATGTTTGTTCTCCTTAGGTTAGTTCCCTTTGTCCTTGCAAAATGGCGGTAACGCCACCATTGCTTGTGACAAATTGTGTATTTGTTACTACAAAGTTGCATTTTGAAAGTGCCAATTGTAGTGATTGCTGTGTTAGATCGGCTATGCACTCGTCAAAGGTGGCTTGCACTGTAACAAGTGCCATTTCGTGATAGGTTACACGTTGCACGCACAAATTGAGTGGGTGCAAGTAGGTGGTTTTGGTTTCCACTTGATAGTTTGTGTAGCTACACACTCTTCCATAGGTTTTGCCAAACAATACCACTTGAGTGAAAGTTTGGCTGTTGCCCGTTGGTTGCAGTTGCGTTTTGATGCCGGTGTAGGGAGCAAAAGCGGAAACGCTTTGTACCACTACCACTTTGCCAAGTGCGTACACATCTTCCTGCGTGTCGTCGTTGAATTGTCGCACACCTGCAATAAGTACGTCCCCGGTTTTTACGATGTCACCCGCCTTAACAAGGGGTGTGCCTTGCTCGCACAAAATGCTTTTGATAACACCGTTGCATGTTGCAACAATGTCCCTGCGCTTGTGCATGTCGATGGGCTTGTTAATTTGCTTTTTTGCAATGGTATCCACGTACAAAATGCTACCTTTGCGGGTTACAACGGCGTACATCACATCCAAGCGTGTGGCAAGGGCATTTTCCAGATGGTCGATGTTGATACCCTTCAAATTGGTGCCAACGTTAACACCAAGGGCGTCCATTTGCGCCACTACCACATCCGTTGCGACATCGCCAGTTACCACAATTTTGCAACAAACATTGGACAACACAGCACATCCAACCACCATCAAAATGATGGCCAAAATCAGCACAAAATGTCCTTTTGCAAAGGCAAGCCAAGTTGTGCTACCAAAATTTTGAACCTGTGTGACGGCATAGTTGCGGTCGCTGAGAATACCAAGCAAAGCTTTTGCATCCTTGTGTTGTACTGTGATGGTGCAGGTTTGTCCGCATTTGGTAACGGACAGTAATTTTAGACCGCTTTTGCAAAGATAGTTTAGTAGTCTTACAATATTCAATCCGCAAAAGGTAACTTTGGTGTAACTCATTGTGTTACCTCAACAGCGTGAATTGTGCCCACAACCACCGCAAAGCGGTTATCTAGGCATTTGATTTGCAAGTTGCTCCCAACAACAATCAAACTGCCTTTGCCCACCTTGAAAGATACTTTGCAAGTTGAGTAGTCCAAGATACCCTTGTGCCCTTCCAAAACGATAGTGTTGCCACCAAAGACGGAGTATTTGTAGGTGACAAGGGAAGTTAGTTCCTCGCCACAAATTTTGTTGATACAGCTTGTAAAAGAATTATTCATACCCTTAGTATATGATGGGGTATGCAATTTTTTACCTTTACAGTTGAGTGATTTCCAAAACAGGGTAGCCTTGCGCTTCTACGGCGGACTTCAAGGTATCAGCCATTTCGCAAGTGGTTGTAACTTGGGCGTACTTGCCTTCCAAACTTACAACAACTTCGGTAACGTTTGGCAATGCCTTCAAGGTGTTTTCCACACGACCTGTGCAATGTGGGCACATCATGCCTTGTATCGTTAGTTGATATTTCATAGTTATCTCCTTTGGTGGAAGTTGTTGCTCCACCAATTTGTGTTTTGCTTTGAAAAGGTTAAGTCGCAATGCATTGGTTACCACAAACAAGCTTGAGCAAGCCATTGCAAGTGCGCCAAACATTGGCACAAGCTTGATACCAAACGCGGGATACAACACGCCCGCTGCAAGTGGGATACCAAGTGCGTTGTAGAAAAATGCCCAAAACAGATTTTGTTTGATGTTTTTGACAGTTGCCTTGGAAAGTTTTATGGCGGTTGCAACGCTTTGAATGTCGTTGTTTACCAAAATTACATCGGCACTATCAATGGCAATGTCGGTACCATTTGCAACGGCAAAGCCAACATCGGCAGTTGCAAGTGCTGGGGCATCGTTGATACCATCGCCCACCATTGCAGTGACGGAAGTTTTCTTCAAGTCGGCAACAACTTGCGCCTTTTGGTCGGGTGTTACATCGGCAACGTAGTCGTCAATGCCCACAATGCTACACACTTCTTGTGCGGTGTGGGAGTTGTCACCAGTAAGCAGTACTGTTTTGATACCAAGCGCATTTAGCGCATCGATGGCAAACTTGGATGTTTCCTTGATTTGGTCACCCACAGTAACAAGTCCGTAAAACTCGTTGTCGCGTGCAACAATAAGCAAGGTTTTGCCCTTGTGTTGGGATAGGTCGGTTGAAATAGTTACACCGCACTTGTCCATCAGCTTTTGGTTACCGATTGCGTAGTTGTGACCATCTACAACGGCAGTTACGCCGTGGCCTGCAATGGTTGCAAACTCTGTTGGAGTAGCCAAAGTGATGTTTTTACTTGTCGCATAGTCCACGACTGCTTTGCCAAGTGGATGCTCGCTTTGTTTTTCGATTCCGGCAACGATGGACAAAAATTCCGCTTGGTTGGCATTTGTCACAACACTTGCAACTGTTGGTTTACCCAAAGTTACTGTGCCGGTTTTGTCTAGCACCACAGTTTGCACTGTGGAAAGTTTTTGCAAAATTTCGCCATTTTTGATGAGTATGCCGTTTTGTGCGCCTTTGCCTGTTGCAACCATCAATGCTACCGGTGTTGCAAGTCCAAGTGCACATGGACAGCTGATAACAAGCACAGATATTGCAAAGTCCAACGAATTGAACAACGATTTGCTTGCAACAAGCCACACCACCAGTGTCACAAGTGAGATTGCCATAACCACCGGTACAAACACCGATGCAACCTTGTCGGCAAGCTTTTGAATGGGTGCTTTGGATGTGCTTGCGCTTTCCACAAGGGAGATAATTTTGGATAGCGTACTTTGCTCGCCAACGGATGTCACTTGGATTTGCACATATCCGCTAACGGCAATGGCACCGCCAACAATCGTTTCGCCCACTTGTTTTTCCACAGGAATGGGTTCGCCTGTTAGCGCACTTTGGTCAACAAAGCAACTGCCTTTGACAATGCGTCCATCGCAAGGGATTGTCATACCCGCCTTGACTACTACAACGTCGCCCACCTTGATAGTTTGGCTGTCTACTGTTGTTTCCACACCATCAACAAGCAAAATTGCGCTTTTGGGTGCAAGGTTCTTTAACTTTGCAAGCGCATCGCCAGTTTTGCGTTTGGAGTTGTTTTCCAAGTGCTTGCCAAGGTTGACAAGTGCCAAAATCATGGCGGAGGACTCGAAGTAAAGTTGATGATGGTACATTTCTACTGTTGCCATATCCCCTTTGCCAATGGCGCTACCCACCATAAACATGATGATCACGCCATAGATTGCACCAGCGGCGGAGCCAACGGCAATAAGGCTATCCATGTTGGGGGAACGACTAAAAAGTCGTTTGAATCCAACAATAAAGTAGCTACGGTTGATGTACCACACAGGCAAACACAACAGCAGTTGCACGAGCGCAAAGTTGGTTGCATTTTGTGCGCCATCCAAAAAGCTTGGCAATGGCAGACCTACCATGTGGCCCATTGCAACGTACATAAGCACCAAACACAACACAAGTGACGAAATAACTCGTCCAAGTGTGATTGTGCCATCATTTTGTTTTTTGTTGGTATTTTGGGTGGAAGGTGCGTCATTTCCAAACACCGATGCACCATATCCAGCGTGAGTTACGGCATTGACGATGTTTTGTGCATCACAACTGTGCTCGCAAACCATGGAGTTGGTAAGCAAGCTCACATTGACGGATGTGACACCCTCTATTTTTGCAACGGCCTTTTCCACGTGGGCGGAGCAAGCCGAGCAAGTCATGCCGGTAACGTTAAACTTTGTGGTCATTTTTCCTCTTGGCATAGTAGCCGAGTATATCTTGATATATTATTATAGCACTAAATTATATACAAAATCAACCATTTGGAAAAATTTACCTGTGCTGTTAGGCAAAATTTGTACAAAAAAAGAGCAATCACAGGGAAAAATCCTCATTGATTGCTCTGATAGTTGCAGTTGATTGCTTTGATGGTTGCAAAATTTGATACTAAAGTATCAAAAATACCTTTGCTATGCAAAAGCGTGTTGATGTACGTTGTTTGAAAATCGTTGACCGCAAACATTTGCGTTGCCAATTGCCATACTCATACAGTTTGCAACAAATGCTTACGGACGTTGTTGGTAAAACTGGTCACTCTAGATGATGTTGAGCACTTCGTTGAACAGGTAGAAAAATCCGTACATAAACAGTTGTGTGCCAAAGTACACCCAAATGGAGTACTTACCACAAAATGTGATTGGGCTAACCCACTTGGAGTTGAACTTGGGGAACAGGGTTGTACGTTCCTTGTAGAGGTACTTGCCAAGGAAACCACCCACCAAAAACCAAGCAAAATCGGGGAAAAATGCAAGGTAGTCGCCACCCCAAAACTCGCTAAATCCGGGAACGGAACTGCTGTGTTGTGCAAGGAAAAACCAAATGCGGTTTTCGTCCGTCCAAGGTTTTACCTTTGCTTGGTAGCCAACGATAAGCACTGTGATGATGATGGCAAACATAATCCAGCCGTAAAGGTTGTGTTGCCAATCTTTTTTGAACTTGCTTGTTAGCCACTCCAACCCTGCCCAAATAAGCACCGACAAGGCAATCACGTGGATAACGTTAAAGTTTACTGTTACGTCCGCACCCAAAATGGAACTTGCAGCAAAAGTTGCAGCGGAAAGTAGCAAAGCAAAACAAATCATCTTGATGGCGCGTTTGCCGTTGGAGTTGGAAAATGCACAGGATACACCCGACGTGAACACGAACATGGATACAAAAGTATCGTGTGTTAGTGAGCGAAGTCCGTATGCACTATAGTAGGAGCGAGCAACCTTTTCCAACCATTGGAACAATCCCGTTTGGAAAGGATTGGAACTGCCAAAGTAGACATCCCACATAAAGTGATCCCACACCACAAACAAAATCATGAATCCGCGCAAAAAGTCCACTTCCCAAATGCGCTTGCGTGGCGCAAGTGAGGTATCCTTTTCGAGAGCGGTAACTTCTGCTTCGATTTCCGCTTGGGTTGGTTGAGTTGTTTGTTCCACCACATTTTCTGGTGGAAGGTCTTGTTTTCTTGGTTTGCGAATTTTTGTCATAGTTAGTTACTCTTTTAGGTTAGTTTGTGTAGCATTTTGCGCAAAAAAACGCCGACACGTGATTGATTTTTGCAAGTCAAATTACTTGGTGACTTCATCGATGATGCCACCACCAAGGCACTTGTCGCCATCGTAAAAGACAACAAATTGGCCTGGGGTTACGGCACGTTGTGGCTCGTGGAACAAAACTTTCACTTTGCCATCGTCCAAAATTTCCACATCGACACCTTGGTCGCTTTGGCGATATCTAAACTTGGCTGTGCAAGTAAATTTGCTTTGTGTTGGTGTGTGGGGAATCCAGTTGACTTGGTTGGAAACCAAACTTTTGGACATAAGCACGCTTTCGTCTCCGTGGGAAACGATAAGTTTGTTGTTTGCCAAATCCTTTTCCACAACAAACCAACGGCCTTGACCTTCGGTTGTGCCACCAAGGCCCAAACCACGGCGTTGACCAAGTGTGTAGTACATCAGACCAATGTGCTTGCCCACCACTTTGCCATCCAAATCCACAATGTCGCCTTCTTGGTTGGGAAGGTAGTTTTGCAAAAACTCCCTAAAGTTGCGCTCACCAATAAAGCAAATGCCTGTGGAGTCCTTTTTCTTTGCGTTGACAAGGCCAAGCTCGTCGGCAATTTTGCGCACTTCGCTTTTGTCCATATCGGCAAGTGGGAACAAAACGTCCTTGAGTTGCTCTTGGGATAGTTGGTTCAAGAAATACGTTTGGTCTTTTGTTTGGTCTTTTGCTTTAAGAAGGTAGTGGGTGTCGCCATCGTGCTTGATACCACAGTAGTGGCCAGTTGCGATGTAGTCGGCACCAAGCGCCTTTGCGTATTGCAAGAATGGGCCAAATTTGATTTCGCGATTGCAAAGCACGTCTGGGTTGGGGGTACGTCCGCGTTTGTACTCATCCAAAAAGTAGCTAAAAACGCGATCCTTGTACTGCTTGGCAAAGTTGACAGAGTAGTAGGGTATGCCAAGTTTGTCGGAGACGCGCTTTACGTCCTCGAAATCTTGCTCGGCAGTACAGCAACCGTTTTCGTCATCTTCCTCCCAGTTGTGCATAAACAATGCTATTACGTTGTAACCTTGTTGCTTAAGTAGGTATGCTGATACGGCGGAGTCTACACCACCACTCATACCTAAAACGACTGTTTTCATTGTTGTTTCCTTCTTACTTGTGCATTTTTTACAAGAATTTTCAAGTTGTCGATTGTTTCGTCATTGTTGTCGGTAGTCATGATAACTTCCAACAAGTTTTCCGTTGCGGAAACGGGATCTTCGCCAGCAAGAAGTCTACGTGTAAGATACATGCCTTCGAGCTGGTTTGGATTGAGAAGTAGTTCTTCTCTGCGCGTTCCGCTACGGTTGAGGTCGATAGCGGGGAAAATGCGCTTTTCGCTGAGACGGCGGTCAAGTTGAATTTCCATGTTGCCTGTGCCCTTGAATTCCTCGTAGATGATGTCGTCAATCTTGCTACCGGTATCAATAAGTGCAGTTGCAAGCACAGTCAAACTGCCTGCGCCTTTGGTGTTTCGGCCAAGGCCAAACATACGCTTGGGCTCTTGCAATGCAGAAATATCCAAACCGCCCGTTAGCGTTCTGCCCGATTGCTCGGCTGTTTGGTTGTAAGCACGGGATAGTCTTGTGATGCTGTCCAACAAGATCATTACGTCCTGACCTTGCTCTACGCGTCTGCGAGCATTTGCAAACACAAGCTCGGCAATGCGAATGTGGTTTTGTGGAGATTGGTCGAATGTAGAGTAAACAACATCGCAATCTACACTTTCCTGAAGGTCGGTAACTTCCTCGGGGCGTTCGTCAATCAAAAGTACAGTAAGGTGGATTTCTGGATGGTTTTTGCGCACCGCCATTGCAATCTTTTTCAAAAGCATGGTTTTGCCTGTTTTTGGTGGAGCAACGATAAGTCCGCGTTGGCCCTTACCAATGGGTGCTACCAAACTTAGTGCGCGCAAAGAGTAGTCGTACTTTTCGCTTTCCAAAATGATACGTTCCTTGGGGAAGCATGCTTGCATACTTTCGAATGGTACGCGATTGACTTCGCCACAAGGTTGGTCGTTGATTTCTTGTACGTACACCGCTGTTGGTACGTTGCGATCGGGGAATTGATGCAACACTACCTTTACCTTGTCGCCAGAGCGCAAAGCCATTTTGGCAATCAAACTTTGGGACATGTGGTAGTCGCGACCAGGGTGAGAGGAGTAGTTTTCCGTACGAACAAATCCGTAGCCATCGGGCAAAACTTCCAAAATACCTGTGCGTGGCAAGTTTTTGTCCACGTTGTCGGCGGATGCATCACTGTAGTACAAGTCGTCGATGCCTTGTTTTTGCGCAAGTTTTACCTTTTTGGTAGGACGGCCGGACTTGATGCGAATTTCCGGCTCAATTTCTCCATTGTAGGATGCTGTGATACGTCTGATGAGTTCATCACGAGGTAAATTGCGTGGGATAACGTCAAAGTCGCGAGCAAGTTCGCGCAATTGCAAAATTGTCATTTTGCTGATGACCGATGTAAGTTGTTCGACAGTTTCAAATTTTTGTGCCATGGGGTTTCTCCATAAAATGTATTGTAGGCAATGTGCCAAAAAAAGCTAAATTGAGTGCAAAAAAATGCCAAAAGGCAGACTCTCCCCTTTTGCGGAAAGGCCTAGATTGTTGGATATTTCACTAAAAAACTATGGGATAACTAGCAAAAACGCCTAGTAAAAATTACAAAATAAAAACAAAACTACTAAATGTACCAACATTATACAACACATTTGCACATTTGTCAAATGCAAAAATGTGTAAAAAAGTTGCCTGCTCGTTAAAAAATGCCCATCTTGTGCAAAAACACAAGCAGTTGTGATAAATTTGTTATCACAATTAGTGTGTTATTTCCGTTGACAAAATCCCTCAATATTGTTACAATAGGTGTACAACTTAATTGATAGAGGTTGCGATTTTTATGACAAGCTCAAGCAGTCAGGAATTTGTTTGAGTGGTAAAGGAAAAGTCGCCGAAGGTTGTTGCTTGAACCTGAAAGAGCAACTGCCTGGGACTACGTAGAACATGCGTAGGACTGTCGCTAAACGCGGAGAGCTATCGCACTTGTTTTGGTTACAAACCGCAATATGCGCTCTCGCTTGTTGCGGTCTTTTTATTGCAAAAAAACGTCAGTTTTTTGGGAATAAACCTTTTTGTTCCAACAAAAAAACGTCAGTTTTTGGGGAATAAGACTTTTTTATTGCAAAAAGACAAAACTCCACGATATGATTATCGATTAGGTAAGTAATACACAAAGAGGTACAACCAAATGAAACCCATCACAAAAATTGTTACAATCTTGCTAATTGCAACATTGTTTGCATTGACATTGTCCACCTTGACAGCTTGTCAACAAACAAAAGACCCCAACAAACTTTACGTTGGTATGGAGTGTGGCTACGCACCATTTAACTACACTCAAAAGGACGACAAAAATGGCGCAGTAAAAATCAGCAACGCCAATGGTTACGCAAACGGCTACGACGTTATGATTGCAAAGAAAATTGCCCAAGCACTTGGCAAGGAACTTGTAATTGTAAAGTACGAGTGGGATGCTCTTGTTAACGGCGTTACAACTGGCGCGTTGGACTTTATCATTGCGGGTATGAGCCCAACCGCCGACAGACTTGAGTCCATCGACTTTTCCACCGCTTACTACGAAAGTCAACTTGTAATTGTTGTGCGCAAGGATGGCAAATTTGCCAATGCCACAAAGCTTGCTGACTTTGGCGGAGCAAAGATTGTTGCCCAACTTGGCACATTCCACGACAAGGCCTTGCAAGAACAATGCCAAGCACACAACATCCTCCGTCAAACTCCAATGGAAACATTCCCAGCCATGATCAATGCTTTGAATACAAAGGCAATCGATGGCTACATTGCCGAGGAACCAGGCGCAATTGCCGATTGTGCAGCAAACAGCGCATTTACCTACATTCACCTTGTAAACAACTCCACCGGCTTTATTGCCTCTGCCGAGGACGTGCAAATTGCAATTGGTATCCAAAAGAACAGTCCTGTTACAGCGCAAGTAAATGCTGCTCTTGCAACAATTACCCAAGCGGAACGCGAACAAATGATGCAACTTGCAATCGAGCTTTCCGTTGCTGACTAATCTTTGAGGACTCTACAATGAATTTTTTGAAAGAAATGGGAGAGATCTTTGTGGAATACTCCGATTGGTTGTGGCAAGGTGTTGGCTACACAATGCTTGTTGCACTTGTTGGCACCATTGTGGGCTTGCTACTTGGTATTTTGATTGGTACCTACCGCACCATTCCCAATCCACAAAACAAGTTTTTGCGTGCACTCAAAAAAATTGGCGATTGGATTTTGACCGCCTACGTGGAAGTTTTCCGTGGTACACCAATGATGGTACAAGCAATGGTTATCTTTTGGGGATATGCCTTGGCAAACAACGGCAACACAATGAACGTTATTGTTGCAGGTTTGATCATCGTGTCCATCAACACAGGTGCCTACATGGCGGAGATTGTTCGTGGTGGTATCATTTCCATCGACAAGGGCCAATTCGAAGGGGCCTACGCCATTGGTATGACACACGGCCAAACAATGTGGAAGATAGTAATTCCACAATCCTTGCGCAACATTTTGCCAAGCGTATCCAACGAGTTTGTTATCAACATCAAGGATACTTCCGTTCTTAATGTTATTGGCTTTACGGAATTGTATTTCCAAGCAAAAACAATTGTTACAATGACGGCAGACACCTTTGGAACATACCTTGCCGTTGCACTAATTTACTTTGTGCTGACATTTACAATCACTCGCATTTTGCGCTTTGTGGAAAAGAAGATGGACGGCAAAAAGAACTACACTATGCAAGGCGCTGGCAATCTTGATGCCGATGCCTTTGCAAAAACTCAAAGTTTGGGAGGTGGCGAAAATGTGTAAACAAATTTTGCAATTTTGCCATCTTGGCAAAACATTTGGCGACCACCAAGTGCTAAAAGATATCAACTTTACCGTAAACAAAGGGGACGTGACTTGTATCATTGGTTCATCTGGCAGTGGTAAGTCCACATTGCTTAGATGTGCTAACCTTTTGGAAACTCCAACCAGTGGCGAGATCATCTTCAACGGCAAAAACATCCTTTTGGAAAAAAGCCATGCCAAGTACCGCCAAAAGGTGGGAATGGTGTTCCAATCCTTTAACCTGTTCAACAACTTGAACGTTTTGCAAAACTGTACAGTGGGCCTTACAAGCGTTTTGAAAATCAAAAAGACGGAAGCGGAAAAAATTGCCCTGCGCCACTTGGAAAGCGTTGGCATGAGTGCTTACGTCAATGCACGACCACATCAACTTTCCGGTGGACAAAAGCAACGCGTGGCTATTGCTCGTGCGCTTGCAATGCAACCGGAAGTGCTTTTGTTTGACGAACCAACAAGTGCGCTAGACCCCGAAATGGTGGGCGAAGTGCTCAACGTTATGAAAGACCTTGCCCAAAGCGGTTTGACAATGCTTGTTGTTACCCACGAAATGGCATTTGCACGTGACGTTGCAAGCAAAGTTGTCTTCATGGACGAAGGTGTCATTGTGGAGGAAGGCACCCCAGAGGAAATCTTCCAAAATCCCAAAGAACCACGCACACGTGAGTTTTTATCCCGTACAATCAACGGCTAACAGCGCGCTCGCAAATATCCAAAGAGCAATTTGCTCGCAAACTAACACTACAACAAAAAATCACTTGTTTGCCTCTGCGAACATATTTTGTATGATATGCACCAAGTAATTTGCAAACGGCAAACAATGCACTACAACATCAAACACTTTGCAATGTCACAACACAAAACGCTGCAATCAAAAAGACTGTTCCAATTGGAGCAGTCTTTTTTTGCACTTTGAGCAAAACTTTTATATTGTAAAATTTCCATTGCTACAAATTTTGTTGATGCGGTTTTGCTTTTTAAAAACGGCACACAATCCCTACAAAGCCACACAAGCAACTTGTGGTACAAGTTGGATTTCGACGCAAACCTTGCCACAGAAAACAAACATCACTTTGCAAAATCAATTGTGAGTAGACAAAATTACAAACATATTATACCTATCTTTCAGTATAAAAAAATCCTTTAGATACATAAATTTTTAGTATAGGAAATTTTTATAATGTGTTATAAAATGAATATTTTTTTTATGGTAAATGTGGTATTATAGTAGCGCAATAGGTTGGCTTGACACATGCGTGAAGCAAGTTTTGCAAAACACGTTTAAAGAGTGACTTAGATGCAAATTTTAAGCAGTAAACCATTATGAAGGGATACAACATACCGACGAGGGGTAAATATTGTGTCCAAATAAAAATATATACAGGAGGTACTTCATTATGGAAAAAATTAGAGTAGTTCAATATGGTTGCGGTAAGATGGCTAAATATCTCATCAGATACCTTTACAACCACGGCGCAGAAGTTGTTGGCGCAATCGACATCGACCCAGCAGTAGTTGGTATGGACATTGGTGACTTTGCTGAACTTGGTTACAAGACAGGCGTTATCATCTCCAACGAAACAGACAAAGTTTTGGACGAAAGCAAAGCAGACGTTGCAATCGTTACACTTTTCAGTTTCATCAGCGACATCTACACACACGTAGAAAAGTGCGTATCTCGTGGTATCAACGTTATCACAACTTGCGAAGAAGCTATCTACCCATGCACAACAGCTAAAGCTCAAATCGAACGTTTGGACGCTATTGCAAAGGCAAACAACTGCACTATCACAGGTTCTGGTATGCAAGATATCTTCTGGATCAACATGGTTGCTTTGGCAGCTGCTGGTTGCGACAGCCTCACAAAGATCAAGGGCGCATACAGCTACAACGTAGACGAATACGGTCTTGCACTTGCAAAGGCTCACGGTTGTGACCTTTCCGCTGACGAATTCGAACAACAAATCGCTCATCCAGAAGTGTTTGAACCATCCTACGCTTGGAACGCAAGCGAAGCTATCTGCAACAAACTTGGTCTCACAATCAAGTCCATCGACCAAAAGCACGTTCCTTGCATTGTTGACCACGACGTTTACAGCAGCACACTTGGTTACACAATCAAGGCTGGCCGTTGCATTGGTATGTCCGCTGTTGTTACAATCGAAACTGAAGAAGGCATCACAGTAGAAGAAGAAACTATCGGTAAGGTTTACGAACCAGAAGATGGCGATATGTGCGACTGGTGGCTTACAGGCGAACCAAATGTGGAATACCACGTTGTTAAGCCAGCTACAGTAGAACACACATGTGCAACAGTTGTTAACCGTCTTCCATCTCTTGTAAAGGCTCCAGCAGGCTACGTTACTTGCGATCAACTCGAACCAGTTAACTTCCTTGCTCACCCAATGCACAAATAAGAACAAAACAACAAACACAAAAGACCGCTCGATTGAGCGGTCTTTTTTTGCACTTTAGGAGGATGTGCTATGTCGTTTGCAATATGTATTGCGTGTTTTACAATATTTGTAATTTTTTACAACATCAGTTGCACGTATTGCAACATTGACTGTAATTTTACAACGTTATTTGTACTAATTTAGTGATTTTTTGAGGATACGTGGTGTGTTTTTGCAAAAGGAGATGCAAAAAACTTTGCCAACTATTCTTCCTCTTTGTCCTTGAACAATTTGGAGACTTCCTCCAAAAATGCCTTGCGCTTGGAGTAGTTTTTCAAGGAGCTGTCGCGTTCGAATTCGTCCAAAGCACGACGTTGCGCGCGAGTAAGTCCCTTTGGCACTTCCACTTCGATAGTAACGTACAAGTCGCCAGACAAGCCACGAGCAGAACGTACACCCTTGCCACGGAAACGGAGAACATCGCCATTAGGGGTACCTTCGGGAATTTTTGTGGTAAACATACCATCTGGGGAGGGGATTTCAATTTCGCCACCGCAAACTGCAGTTTTGAATGTTACAGGCACTGTCACAAACAAATCGAGGTTTTCCCTTTCGAAAATATTGGATGGTTTTACGGATATTACAAGCAACAAGTTGCCGTTACGTCCACCACCGCGAGAGGCATTGCCTTCGCCGGAAAGTTGCAACACAGCGCCATTTTCCACACCGGCAGGAATGGTAACGTTCAAGATGCGGTTTTTGTTGATAGTTCCACGACCACCACAAGCTTTGCAAGTGTCCACAACAATCTTACCACGGCCACCACACTTGTCGCATGCGCCAATGGAAATTTGTTGGCCGAAAATGGTGTTTTGAACACGTCTAACTTGGCCTGTACCACCGCATTTATCACAGGTACGTAGTGAGTTTTCGTCCTTGGCACCGCTACCGCCACAGGTTGGGCACTTTTCCACACGGGTAAAGCTGATTTGCTTTTTGCAACCCAAAATGGACTCCATAAACGTGAGTTCGAGGGAGTCTTGAATGTCGCTACCTGCGCTTGTTTGACTGCGACGGCGAGATCCACCACCAAAGCCAAATGCGCTACCAAACATGTCGAAGATGTCGTCAAAGCCAGTTGCGCTAAAGCCACCGCCACCAAATGGATTGAAGCCACCTTGGCCGTCCATATCCATTTCGCCACGATCGTATCTTTGGCGCTTGTCGGGGTCGCCAACAACGGAGTAGGCCTCGTTTACTTGCTTGAACTTTTCGGCAGCTTGCTCATCCCCTGGGTGCAAGTCGGGGTGATATTGCTTGGCAAGTTTGCGATATGCTGATTTGATTTCGTCCTGAGTGGCACTTGATGACACACCCAAGACTTCGTAATAGTCTTTTTTTGCCATAGTTTTCCTTGTGTAAAGGCAAAGTTGCCTTTTAGGTTAGTTGGGTTGAACTTGTGGGCAAAATTTGCAAAAATATGCACCACGTGTTCGATTTTTTGAGGCTAGATTGCTGGAAATAGTTAATTAGCCCTCTCCGTCAACTTCGTTGCCACCTCTCCCAAAGTGAGAGGCTACAGTTGTGACAGAGCCGTTCAATATGCAGGAAAAGCCCGAAGCATTGTTCGTGCTTTTTCCGCAGTTATTTTGCTTTGATGATTGCAACTGGACAATTAACTATTGATTGTCTGTAACGTCGTCGTAGCTTACGCCATCGCCTGCACCAGCACCACCATCTTGTGGTTGGCCGTTTTGTTGTGCTTGTTGGTAGAACTTTTGGAATACTGCAGCGCTTTCCTTTGCGATGCGGTCTGTTTCCGCCTTGAGTTCTTCTGTTGTAGCGTCTTGCTTGTCGAGAACCTTTTTGCCAAGTTCGATTTGTTCTTCCAAAAGCTTTTTGTCAGCTTCGGGGAGTTTGTCGCCACTTTCGCGAAGGAATTGTTCAAGGGACAAAATCATTTGGTCAAGGCCGTTGCGAGCTTCTACCGCTTGACGGCGTTTTTTGTCTTCTTCGGCGTACTTTTCAGCATCTTTGATAGCTTTGTCGATATCAGCATCGGACAAGTTTGTGGAAGATGTGATAGTTACGGATTGTTCCTTTTGAGTGCCAAGGTCTTTTGCTGTTACGTGAACGATACCGTTAGCATCGATGTCGAACTTAACTTCGATTTGTGGGATTCCGCGTGGAGCTGGAGCAATACCTGTCAAGGAGAAACGACCGAGAGTTTTGTTGTCGCCTGCCATTTCGCGTTCGCCTTGCAAAACGTGGATGTCTACGCTTGTTTGGTTATCTGCAGCTGTAGAGAACACTTGAGATTTGCTTGTTGGGATTGTTGTGTTGCGGTCGATGAGTTTAGCCATCACGCCACCCAAAACTTCGATACCCAAGGAAAGTGGAGTAACGTCCAACAAGAGTACGTCTTTAACTTCGCCACCAAGAACGCCACCTTGAATTGCTGCACCAATAGCAACACATTCGTCTGGGTTGATTCCCTTGTATGGTTCTTTACCACTAAACTTTTTAACTGCTTCTACTACTGCTGGGATACGAGTGGAGCCACCAACCAAGATTACGCGGTTGAGGTCGCTGTTTGTAACACCTGCATCTCTCATAGCGTTTTGCATAGGAACGATTGTGCGTTTGATGATACCGTCAATCAAACTTTCGAACTTAGCGCGAGTGATTTCCACTTCCAAGTGCTTTGGACCAGTTGCATCCGCTGTGATAAATGGGAGAGAAACTGTTGTCTTAAGTGTGGAAGAGAGTTCGATCTTTGCCTTTTCAGCAGCTTCCTTAAGACGTTGTGTAGCTTGCTTATCTTGAGAGAGGTCGATGCCGTTTGTGCGTTTGAACTCTGCAACAAGGTAGTCGATAACTACTTGGTCGATGTCGTCACCGCCAAGACGTGTGTCGCCGTTAGTTGCCAAAACTTCGAATACACCATCGCCAATTTCCAAGATGGATACGTCGAATGTACCACCACCAAGGTCGTAGATCAAAATCTTTTGGTTTTTGTTTTCGCCCTTGTCAAGACCATATGCAAGTGCTGCAGCTGTTGGTTCGTTGATGATACGCAATACTTCCAAACCGGCAATTTTACCTGCGTCTTTTGTTGCTTGACGTTGAGCATCGTTAAAGTATGCTGGAACTGTGATTACCGCTTGAGTAACCTTTTCGCCAAGGTAAGCTTCGGCATCTGCCTTGAGCTTGCCAAGAACGATTGCGGAAATTTCTTGTGGAGCGTATGCTTTGCCATCGATGTTTACGGAGTAGTTTGTACCCATGTGACGTTTGATGGACATAACTGTGCGGTCAGAGTTTACAATAGCTTGACGCTTTGCAACTTGGCCTACAAGACGTTCGCCGTCTTTAGAAAAGCCAACTACTGATGGAGTTGTTCTGTTACCTTCTGCATTGGTGATTACGACAGGTTCGCCACCTTCCAATACTGCAACGCAAGAGTTTGTTGTACCAAGGTCAATACCGATAATTTTTCCCATAATATATCTCCTTTTTTTTGTCGGCCGTTGGCAACAAGGTTGCCATAGCCATCATTATTTTTTAGTTTATTTTTGTTTGTTTTTGTTTTGTTATTTTATATTCCACTTTCGAGATGAAAGTTGTTATAGAGTTTTGTTACGCACCAACAATTACTTGTGCATATCTAAGCACTTTGTCGCCCATCAGGTAGCCGTTTTTGTAAACTTGCACTACCTTGCCTTTGTTTTCCTCTCCGCAATCCATTTGAGAAAGTGCTTCCATTGTCATGCAGTCGAAGTCCTTTCCGCTAACGTCCATTGGCAAAACACCAAAGTTTGCAAGTGTTTGCATAAATTGTTGTTGGATCATTTGGAATGCCTTCAAATTGTCGCCATCAAGGTGCTTGCTTGCAAGCTCAAAGTTGTCGCAGATGTCGATAAGCTTTGTTACAACGCTTGCAACACCCTCCGCCTTGGCTTGGTCGCCATTGAACTTCATACGGCGTTTGTAGCTTTCGAAATCGTTTTTCATTGCTACAAGTTGAGTGAGGTAGGTGTCAGATTTGTCTGCAGAAGATTGAAGTCTTGCAACTGTTTTTGCAAGTGCGTCTTTTTCGGCAGTCAACTCTTCCACCTGCTTGATGAGTTTTTCGTTTTCTGCTGTCAAAGCTTGTTCAAGCTCTGTCATTTCCACAGATTGTGGTGTTTGATTTGTTTGTTCCATATTACTCCTTACCCATCATATCAATGATGATGTTACTAATTTTGTCCAAAACGGAAAGCACCTTTTTGTAGTTCATGCGAACGGGGCCAATCACGCCAATGGAGCCGGCAATATTTCGACCAAGTGCCACGCGAGTGGTTACTACCGAGCAACCTTCGGGGGCGTTTTCTGACGCGCCAATTTTGACCGTTACAAAACCCTCTTGACCACCGTCATCGGTAAACACTTGCGCCATTTTTGCCTTGGAGCCAACTTCGCTAAGAAACTTTTGCACGTTGGCAACATCGTTGTACTCACTGTGTTGAAAGATGTTGTGTTCGCCACAAACACAAACATCCATGCCGTTTGCCAAAGCTTGCTTTTTCAGTTCGTCAGTGATCTTTTTGAACAGTTTGTTAAGTTTGAACTGGTCATTTACCAAGGTGTAGGGGTAGGTAAAGTTCAAAAATTGCGAGATGTGCTTGCCAACGAACAATTTGTTTAGCCAGGCTTGCGCTTGCATAAGCATCAGGTCGTCGAAGTCTTCGGGGATATCCACAATGCCGTCCTTCAAAACGCGTGTTTCGGTAACGATAACCATCAGCATTTGACCGTTGGACAAATCCAAAAGTTTGATTGCCGTGATGGTATCGGCCATATCCGCCTTGACTACCACCGATGTGTAGTTGGTAATTTCCGAAATGACGTTTGTGATTTGATGGATGACTTCGTCAAGACTGCCGTGGTTACGAAGAAGTCGGCTTTCGATAAGTGCGTTTTCCTCAGCGGTTAGGCAACTTTCGGTAGTGAGTTCATTCACGTAAAAACGAAATGCCTTTTCCGAAGGGATGCGACCGGCGGACACGTGCGGTTGCACAAGGTAGCCCATGCTCTCCAAAGCGGAAAGCTCGTTGCGAATGGTTGCCGACGAACAATCTTGCAGGCAAGTTTTTTGTATTTCTTTACTGCTTACTGGCGAGGCCTTTTGAATGTAGCCATCTACCACAGCAGAAAGTATCTTCTTTTTTCGCAATGAAAGCATGTTTTTCTCCGTTTTGCAACTCATTTTTGAGTTATTTTGCAACTTTTTGTCAGTCTTAGGTGTTATTTGTTAGCACTCTCGTGTGTCGAGTGCTAATTTACACTACCAATATACCATTATATTTGCCATTTGTCAAGATTATTATTCACTTTTTTTGCAAATTTTGTAAAGTTGAAAGATTGCTGAATGGGCTTTGTTGAAGAAATGATGCCAAACACACTCTCGCAATACCAACGCAAGCTTCCCTGCGACATAAATAATGATAGTATCAAAGAATATATATAAATAAAAATATACAGGCGAGAAATGGCTCGCATCAGAAATGGCGATCTTACAAATAAAAATGCACTCCCAAAAGGAAGTGCATTTAGAGTTAGATATCAAGTTTTGTTGACAATATCAGGTATTCCAAGAGAGATCGCTATCGTCCTTGCCGGTAAAGTGGCGGACAAGGCGAATTACCACGTAGGCGCCAACAACAATCCAAACGTTAAAGATCAAGCACAAAATTGCAATGCCGATTGCCACAAACAAGGAAAGACGAGCTGCGATGCTTGCGCCAGACTCTCTCCAATCGTGCCACTCTTCCACGTACCAATCTACGTCTGGTGAAAAGATGTGATGCTCGGTGTGGCTGTAACGTGTTTGGTAGCCACCGCCGTAGTAGTTGCGCTTGAACATTGGTGTGTAGCTAAAGTAGTTGATGGAGAAAAACGCAATGCTCATCATTACCGCCATCATGCCGTAGGTGCTAAAGTCTGTTTGCTCTTGATTGAACATTGTGGACATACCAATAGCAATAAACAATGCAATCAAGCAGTAGATAACATAGATAATGATGCCAATAACCCTAATTTTGGATAGCCAAGTGAAGATTGTGCGAGTCAACAACAAATTGACAAAGTACAAAATTGTAAACAATAGTGGCAAAATGAAAATTGCATTGCCAAGGCCATCGACGTTTCGGCCCAAAAGTTCGAAAAGTACAAACATTGTTTTCTCCTTTTTCGTGTGGTATTTGTGTGTTTTGCACAAAAATGTGGGACACGTGGTTGTTTTTTGATACGCCCACCGCTTTGTATCCTTTTGCAAAATGTCTGTTATTTTTGCAACATCGACAGTTGCAAACATCACAAAATAACAAAAATACTCTACATACATTGTATGCCTAACTGCGAAATTTGTCAATGGGTTAGGGGAGTTTTGCAAAGATAAAAATGGCAAGCAGAGCTAACTCCACTTGCCAACGAATACTTTTATCTATCTAACTTTGATAGGCATTTTTTGATATCGTCCACACAATACACTTGTTGATATTTTTCCAATAGATATCTTCTTATTTCAACAGCGTCAAGTGATTGCAGTTTTTCCTCAACAATATAATTCTCCAAGTCGCTAAAGTATTTTCTTTTAGCTTTGATAGAAAAGAATACGTTTATCAAAGTATACAAAATACAACCTGCAAAAAGGATAAAAATCATTACATGTTTGTCTACAAACGCCATCACTATGTTTGCAACAATGCCAATCGATTGAAATATGGTTTCAAACAAAATATAGTTTTTGAATATCTTTTCATCGTACAGCAAAAAGCCTTGCCCGTTATTAAAAAAGATAGTCATTAACAAAAATATCACTTGAAACAACAAAATACCAAATATCATAACTTTACCTCAAACACATTATATATCATTTCAAAGGGTATTGTCAATGGGCAATATTTGGTGCCAAAACACAAAAAAGGAACTGCAATTTTGCAATTCCTTTATCTTGCAATTTTTGATAGCCACAATACACCCAAACTAGCTTGCTTGTTTTAGTTGCAATGTTAGTTGTTCTTTGCCTTCCACAACGGCACGAGTTAGGTGCGCAATTTGTGGCTCCTTGGTGTTGGGTGCAAGGTACATGCAATCCAACATCAAGTTTTCCATAACACTACGCAAACCACGTGCGCCAGTTTTCAAAGCGATGGATTTTTCCGCAATGGCAACAAGGGCATCGTCATCTACAACCAAGTCCACCTTGTCCAAAGAAAGCAAGTGTTGGTATTGCTTTACAAGGGCGTTTTTGGGGGCTGTGAGAATCTTTACAAGGGCGTTTTGATCAAGTGGGGCAAGTCCAACTGTGATAGGCAAACGGCCAACAAACTCGGGAATGAGGCCAAATTTGATGAAGTCTTGTGGTTGAATTTGCTTTACCAATTGCGAGTAGTCCACTTCCATTGCGCTCTTGATTTGGTTGCCAAAACCAAGTCCGCCACCAATTTGGCGTTTTTCGATGATTTTGTCCAAACCAACAAATGCACCACCGCAAATAAACAAAATGTTTGTTGTGTTGATGGGGATTGTTTCCTGTTGTGGGTGCTTACGTCCGCCTTGTGGTGGAACGTTGGCAACTGTGCTTTCGATAATCTTGAGCAATGCTTGTTGCACGCCCTCGCCAGAAACGTCGCGTGTGATGGACACGTTTTCGCTTTTTTTGGCAATTTTATCTATTTCGTCAATGTAGATGATGCCCATTTCCGCACGTTTTACATCGTAGTCGGCAGCTTGGATGAGCTTGAGTAAAATGTTTTCCACGTCCTCGCCAACATAGCCCGCCTCCGTCAAAGTGGTAGCATCCGCCACCGCAAATGGCACGTCCAAAATTTTTGCCAAAGTTTTGGCAAGCAAAGTCTTTCCGCAGCCCGTTGGGCCAAGCATCAAGATGTTGCTCTTTTCCAGTTCGATATCCCCCGACTTATCCTTGTTCAAGATACGTTTGTAGTGGTTGTACACCGCAACGGAAAGTGTGCGCTTGGCATCGTCTTGGCCAACAACGTGCTTGTTTAGCTCCGCGTGAATTTGACTTGGGCTAAGCAACTTGAACTTGGGAGATTTTTTCTTGGATTGCTTTTGTTCTTCCGCAAGAAAATCCGCACATACCTTTACGCATTCGTCACAAATGCATACGCCTGTGGCAGAAGAAAGCATCTTGCCAACTTCCTCTTCGCTTCGGCCACAAAATGCACAATATTGAATCATGTTTACTCCTTACTTACGTTTTGTAAATACTTGGTCAATCAAGCCGTATTCCATGGCTTCCTCGGCGGTGAGGTAGTTGTCGCGTTCGGTGTCGTGCTCGATGATGGCAACATCCTTGCCGGTGTTTTCCGCCAAAATGCGGTTGAGCTTGTTTTTGGTTTTTAGCAATTGTTGTGTTTGGATAGCAACGTCGGTTGCTTGTCCGCGTGCACCACCAAGCACTTGATGGATCATGATTTCCGCATTGGGGAGCGCAAAACGCTTGCCCTTTGTTCCGCTACTGAGCAAAAATGCGCCCATGCTTGCGGCCATGCCAACGCAAATGGTTGCAACGTCACAACGGATGTAGTTCATTGTGTCGTAGATGGCCATACCAGCAGTTACCGAGCCACCCGGGGAATTGATGTAGATGGAAATATCTTTGGTGGGATCCTTGGACTCCAAGTAAATTAGTTGCGCAACAACCAAGTTTGCAACTTCGTCTGTGATTTCGCCACTAAGAAAGATGATGCGGTCCTCCAAAATGCGAGAAAAAATATCGTAGCTACGTTCGCCTTTGTCGGTGGAATCTACCACCATTGGGATAAGTGCCATTGTGTGCCTCCTGTAAAAAACACGTCGGACAAAGTGTTTTGCCCGACGTTATTTGTTAGTTTTGTTATGCGATTGTGTTTTCACTCTTCAAGAATGCCAAGAGTTTTTCTGTGATAACTTGGTTTTCGAAGTAAGCAATTTCGCCTTGACCAAGTGTTGCTTTGAATTCGTCAACTGGCTTGCCGATGCGTTCAGCGTACTCAGCAACTTTCTTATCAACGTCCTTCTTTGGAGCCTTGATCTTTTCCGCCTTTACGATTTCTTCGAATACAAGTCTTGTGTGAACGGCCTTTGTAGCGCGATCTCTGTAGTTGTTTCTCAAATCAAGTTCGGTGGAGTTTGTGTACTTGTAGTAAGAATCAATATCCAAACCTTGGTACATGAGTTGGTACTTGAAGTCTTCGATGTATTGGTCGATTTGTTCTTCGATCATTTCAACTGGAATGTCGATTGTTGTGTTTTCTACAATTGTTTGGATAAGTGTGTCTTCGTCCTTGTCGCTTGCTGCCTTTTCAGCTTGAGCTACCAAGTTCTTTTGGATGTCTGCTTTGTACTCGTCCAAAGTATCAAACTCGCTTACGTCCTTTGCAAAATCATCATCAAGAGCGGGCAACTCTTTTACGGAGATACCGTTGATTGTGCAAGTGAACACTGCAGGTTTACCAGCAAGGTTTTCTGCGTGGTATTCAGCAGGGAAAGTAACGTTGATATCTTTTGTTTCGCCAATGTTCATACCGATGAGTTGTTCTTCGAAACCTTCGATAAATGTGTGGGAACCAATTACAAGTGTTTGACCTTGAGCTGTGCCACCTTCGAAAGCTACGCCATCAACAGAACCAGCATAGTCAAGGTTAACTTGGTCGCCGTCAGCAACTGCACGATCGGTAACTTCTACAAAACGAGCGTTGCGTTCGCGAACCTTTGCAAGTTCTGCATCAACTTGTTCTGCTGTAACTTCCGCTGGAGTTGTCTTTGCGATTGTAAGACCTTTGTATTCGCCAAGAGCAATTTCTGGACGAACTGTCACAACGATTGCGAAGGATACGCCGTTGTCGTCAACTTTGATGGATTTGTCGTCGATGGATGGACGAGCAACTGGTTGTGCCTTTTTATTTTTATCCAAAAATTGACCGTAATATTCGTTTGCAGCAAGGTAAAGTGCATCTTCGAAGAAAAGACCTTTGCCGTATCTGTTTTCCAAAACGGACTTTGGAACGTGGCCCTTTCTAAATCCAGGAACGCTGTACTTACCCTTGTTTTGTTCGTAAGCTTTTTTGTCAAATGTAGCCCACTCAGTCATATCCATTTTGAATGTGATTGTGAGTGTGTTGTTATTTCTTTTAGATGTGTATTTCATTGTTGTCCTCCGACATAATTTTACTGTGCCTTGACGGCATATTTCTACAGTATAGTATTTTAGCACAGTTGTACAAAAAAATCAAGACTTTTTGTCAATATGTTCATTTTTGTAAAAAGAAATAATAAAAAACACCCAATGACGGCCCCTTACGGCTCTGCCCATTGAGTGAAAACTTAAGTTTTTTTATCCTAGTGTTAGTATATACTATTGTTTCCAAAATTGCAACAGTTTTGGATAAAAAGAAAAAAAGCCCACAAACATTGTTTGTGGGGTGCCTTTTCTGTGCACAGATGGCGTCATTATTTGCGATTACGGAAGTGCACTCCTAGTACATAAATGTACACGCTCTATGTGTATGTATTATACTCAACTTTAATAAAATTTGCAATAGTTTTGGATAAAATTGCACAAAAAAAGAAATGACGGGCTTCGAGCCTACCTTTAATCACTTACCACTCAACCGCTTGTAGCAGGAGCGAACGGAATCATTTCTTGTTTAGATTGTATCAAATTGTGGATAGGTTGTCAATTATATAAATCAAATAACTGCCCATTTCCAACGTTTGACATAAAAAAGAGCCCACCCCGACGGCACAAATTGTCCACAGGGTCCACATCGGCTCTTGTAAGAATTATATTAGCAAATGTTTGCAATTTTATTAATGGTTTTCATAAAAATAACCTACTACTGCGACAAGGTACCTAGTAAAATAAAAAAAACACTCAATGACGGCCCCTTACGGCTCTGCCCATTGAGTGAAAACTTAATTTTTTTTGCTTGATGTTAGTATACACTATCATATCCAAAATTGCAATAGTTTTGGATAAAATTGCATAAAAAAAGAAATGACGGGCTTCGAGCCTAACTTTAATCGCTGTAGCTCTACCGCATACTGCGGGAACTTCGGAATCATTTCTTATTTAGATTGTATCAAGTTGTGTTGGTTTTGTCAAGCTATCTTTTGGCTTTTATAAAGGCAATGATTACGGATGTTACCAATGCAATGGCAAAGTCCAATAAAACTTGGCCAATGTTGAACTTGCCACCCAAAAGGACAAAGAGCAGTAGCGAAAGCAAACTGAACACCACACTACCGACAAGCGCTTTTGCAACAAATTTTTCTTCGCGCAAGCACAACATCATTGCAAGAGCAACGGCAACAATCTTCAAAATTTGGTTGACAATGGGCAAAACATTGTCCGAGAGGCCAAACAATTTGGCAACTAGCGCCAAAAGCAAAACACCAATGCAACTAAAAGCCAAGGCCAGCACGCCCGCCTTTACACCACCAAGAATTGTATTTTTTGTGTTAGACATACATATCTCCAAGATGGTATATCATATGCCAAAAACCACACACGTATGTCAAAAAAATGGAAATGATGGCACAAAATCCTACAAATTGTATACATTTACAACGCGCAACAACAAAACAAGAGCACCGCCTATATAGATGGTGCCCTTTGTTTTTTGAGATTGGGTTATTCAATAATTATTTTACTTGCCAATACCAGTCCACATACCTACCGGTGAAGTACTCAGCATTATTAGCTGGAACATTTAAATTAACTGCAGTTCCAATTACACTACTCGAAGCACCTTCTACCTGCAGGCGATACCAGTTAGCTGGAGCTTCAAAAATAATGCTCATCAAGCTACTACATTTATAAAATGCATACTTACCAATGTACACTACACTTTCGGGGATCAAAACGGCTCTCAATTGGGTGCATGAATTGAAAGCTGAGCGTGCAATCTGTGTTACAGGTTTTCCATTATAAGTAGATGGAATGACGAGATAGACATCAGAGCAAGTTCCGATTCCAGAAACCACATAAGAAGTCTCATCCTCGGAAAGTGTGTAATAGAGGCCTTCAGAAGGTGAACCAAACCCACATACAATGCAGATGCCATTCGCGTATGTATGACCAAGCTCGTCAACGTATTTATCTACAAAACTATCTCCACAAACATGACAAGTATGTGTCGTAAATCCTTTGTCCCAACAAGTTGAATTGGTTACCACTGAGTCATAACTATGGCCAGTTGCTGGAGCAGATATAACTTGTTGCTCACCACAAGAGCAGAATCTCACCTGTATGCCATCTTCTGTACAGGTTGGTTGTTTGGCTATAGTCCATTCGGCAAACTCATGGGTATGGAACAAATCGCAACCTGTGAGCAAAAGACAACTGATCAAAATGGTTACAAGAGTAATAATTAATGATATTTGCTTTTTCATTACGTTAATCCTTTCCGCTTAAAGCCCGGCGGCCTATTTGGTGGCATTGTTTAACACACTTAAAATATTAAAATATCAAAACGCAAACAGCATATTTGCCACCATAACACAATCAATTCAACTGACAACAAAGTCAGCAAGTATTACAAGCGTTTGACTTGAAATACTTACACTATTTAATTTTCTATTATCTAGTTGCCGCTGTTTTGCTATATAATAAATCTGACTGCTACAAAATAAAATATTTACAATACTCTAAAAATTTGGATAGCTTGGATCTCCATTCCATTTGTCATAATAACCTTCTTTAGTCCACCAATATTCATAATATTCTGAACCCGCATTAGGAACAATATATTGTACATTCTGTATATAATTTGTTAAGTCCACATCTCTTTCTTGCCATCTATCGCCTAATGAACTTACTGTATAACAATCCCAATTGAAGGGATCCTCAAATATAACTGCTTGAACATTCTTACAACCAACAAATGCACATGTGCCTATATATTTTGTATTTGCAGGAATCTCAATAAGTGTCAAGCCCGCACATCCACGGAAAGCTTCTCGGCCAATACAGAGTAACGAGGTGGGAAACTCAAGCATTGTCAATTTTGCACAACCCCTAAATGCTTCATGGCCAATAAATTGGAGATTTTTGCCAAAAGTGACGCTTTCCAATTTATTTTGAGCAAACGCAGAGTTGCCAATTTCTATTACACTATCTGGAAATTCAATACTAGTCAATTGGCAAAATTCAAACGCATTATGGCCAATAGAAACTACAGTACTAGGAAGTGTTATATCTGCCAATTTAGTACAACAATAAAACGCACCGACACTTATGATTTCCAACCCTTCCGGCAACACTACATTTGTCAAGTTGTAACAACCACTAAATGCAGACACACCAATTTGAGTTACACCACTAGGAATAGTGACACTTTCCAAACTACTACAATCTTGAAATACAGAATAAGCAAGAACCCTTAGTCCATCGGGAAGATCAATATTAGTCAAATTGACACAATTAGCGAATGCTGAATACCCTATAGTCGTTACACTATCAGGAATTTCTACACTCATCAAATTGCGACAGTTTTTGAAAACTTCTTGACCGATGCTGGTAACTGGCTTCCCAGCATACTTATCCGGAATAACAACGAATACTGAATCTTTGTTCTCTATTTCAATTAATTCGTAAGATCCATTACGAAGTAAAAATTTAAAACCGTGGCCATCATACAAATTTACGAGGCCAATTACACCACCAATGACAACACAAATGGTAACCAATAATGCTATGATTTTGACACCTTTCTTGCTAAGAGTTTTCTTCATAATATATCTTTCTGTTTAACGCCCAGGTGGCAATGCTATAAGTAAATTATACACCTACCCCCCCCCAGTGTCAACAAAAAAATTCAACAAAGTTTGGTATCATTGCCAAATATCGTTTTAAAAATAATCTTTACATTGTTTAGTAATAATACAGAATCCGAGTGCATACTTAACTAAAATATCCTCGTCACTTCTCCAATAACCAGCAAGTGAAATGCTGCTAATTAATTATTACTACAAACAAAAAAAGTCCAAAGATTGCCTTTGGACTTTTTTGCTATTTCGTTAAATTACTTGATTTCGTCAACTACTTCATCAGTTGGTTCGCCAGTTGGTTCAGCTGGTGTGCTTGGTGCATTAACGATGGAGTGGATTGCTCTTTGAGAGAATTGCATAACAATCTTGTCTTCGCCAAGGCCTGTTGCAAGCCAGATGTGTTCGTTATCCATTTGAACGATTTCGCCGATGATACCGCCGATTGTCATGATTGTAACGCCAACACCAAGTTTTTTGTTCATTTCTTCTTGTTGTTTTTTAGCTTTGCGTTGAGGAATGACCATCATTACGATCATCAAAACAATCAAAATACCAAAAAAGATGAGCATGCCGCCGCCACCTTGTTGTGTTGTATCAGAACCTGTGCCAGCACCTGTGTCTGTGCCTGTTGAAGCATCTGCAAAGAAGTTAAAAAGATTCCAAAGCATTGTAGATATATCTCCTTGTTTGTATTACAAATTTGTGTTTGCCAAGTGTTTTGGCATTTATTGCTGCTTAAGTATAACCGATATAAACCGAAATTGCAAGTGATTTTACAATTTTGCCCATTTCAACTATTTTTAAGCACTATTTTCCGTAGTATTTTGCGTAGAACTCGCGTTTGTAGTCGGCAAAGCGGTCTTGCTTGATAGCTTCGCGTGCGCCTTCTACCAACTTCAACAAAAAGCGGATGTTGTGGATGGACAAGAGTTCGCCAGCCAAAATTTCGTTGCAGTTTACCAAATGGCGCAAGTACGCTTTGGTAAAGTTACGGCAACAGTAGCAATCACATTCGTCATCAAGCGGAGTGAAATCCGTTTTGTACTTGGCATTGCGCACGACAACTTTGCCCTTGGAAGTCATTGCTGTGCCATTTCGTGCAATACGTGTTGGAAGCACACAGTCGAACATGTCGATACCGCGCTCGATGCCCTCCAAGATGTAGTCGGGAGTGCCCACACCCATCAGGTAACGTGGCATATGCTCGGGCAAATGTGGTTGAAGAACATCCAACATTTTGTACATAAGTTCGCTTGGCTCGCCTACGGAAAGACCACCAACGGCAATACCGCACTCGGCATAGTCGCGCACAAACTTGGCTGATTCTACGCGTAAGTCGTTGTAGAAGTTGCCTTGAATGATGGGGAACAACATTTGCTTGCCGTTTTGATGTGCTTTGGCGCAACGATCCAACCAACGGTGGGTGCGCATCATTGCTTGTTGGGCATACTTGTGGTCGGAGCCATGCGCAGAGCACTCGTCAAATGCCATGATGATATCGGCGCCAAGTTGCTCCTCCGTTTTCATTACGCTTTCGGGAGTGAACACGTGCTTGCTTCCGTCAACGTGGGATCTAAAAATTACACCCTCTTCGGTAATTTTGCGCATTGCACCAAGAGAAAATACTTGGAATCCACCACTATCTGGCAAGATTGGCTTGTCCCAATGCATAAAGTTGTGAAGTCCACCTGCTTGCTCAACAATATCTGCGCCGGGGCGAAGGTAAAGGTGGTAGGTGTTGGATAGCAAAATTTGTGTGCCAATCTCCTTCAAGGTGGAAGGAAGCAAACCTTTGACAGTTGCGGCAGTACCCACAGGCATAAAGATGGGTGTTTCGATATCGCCATGTGGCGTGTGGAAAATACCAG
>JAZRHU010000075.1:0-17035 GCA_045644945.1 Candidatus Fimimonas sp.
AGGCCTCAACGTTGACGCTACAAGTGGCAAGTTTGCAGATAACAATGGCGGTTGGGTACAAGTTAACACAGGCACAATCAAAGTCGGAGGCCAAGCGGTCTTAGGAAGACAATGGGTCTTACCAACTCCTTGGCTCACAGAACGACATGGCTACGATCCGACTTAGGCCTCAACGTTGACGCTACAAGTGGCAAGTTTGCAGATAACAATGGCGGTTGGGTACAAGTTAACACAGGCACAATCATCACACTTAACGTTGCTGATGGTGCACAAGTATCCGTAACAGCATACAACAGTGCAGATAACTTCGAAATTGTAATCGCTGATGGTGTTTGCACAATCACAGTAAAAGCAAACGACTACCTCAAGGCAATCGCAATTGCGTACTAAGCTTAGGTATCAAACTCAAAGCAAATTTACCAATGCTACACAATTGATATTGGTTGATATTGTTGCTCAAGCATGGTAGCACTTGACCACCGCAGTGGTGGTAAGCTTCAACAAAATATCTAAACAAAAAAAATCAGGCACAGCAATTTGCTGTGCCTTTTTTTGTTGCGCAAAACACCTTTGTATCCACACTCAAAATTTTTCCTCCGTTTGTACCCGCACCCAAAATCTTTTACACCCAACAATGAGTCAATTTGCAGTGCAACCCAACAAAATTGCAGTGCAGCCCAAGTTGCTTTTGGAAAAGGGTACCAATATCTTTGCCCGCGCAAAATCTATTTTTTACAAAAAAAGAAACCTAAAACACATCACGTGTCCTAGGTTTCTTTGATTATTTGTTGTTTTTAGTAAGCCATTTTTGCAACGATGCTAACTTGGGCACCCTTTGTGTTTGTGTAGCTAATGGTCATGCTAACAAGTTTTGTTCCGTCAAGCTCAAGTGTTGCAGTAACGTCACCGTTTGCATCTGCAATACCAATTGCGGAGATTTTTGTTGCGGACAAGTTACCAAACACTTTTGTTTCTGTCTTTTCGAAGATAGCTGCAAAATCGGTATCAACAAAACTTGGAACAGCAAACTTATCACTTTCGCCAGATGTTTCCTCTGTGGCGTACATACCTGTTTGAACGCCATTCAAAGCATTTAGAGCGGTGTTCTTGGTGGTGTAAGTGTAAGTCTTGCCTTGCTTGGTAAAGGTGCTTTCAATCTTTTGCAAGAGCACGCCATCAGCGTGAGTTAGTGTTGCTGTGATGGTAACGCTTTTTGCTTTTTTTGCATTGTAGCTACCATCATCACAAGCAGCCAAACAACACAAAACAACTAACATAAGGCAAACAATGCCAACAATTGTAGTCTTTTTCATTTTGTTACCCCCTAAGTGCAAATTTTACAACAATTCCGCAAACAACTGCCAACGATGCTGCCGCCAAAACTTGTAGGCCAAACATGTTGTTGTATGTTTCGGTAAGGTCGTCTGCGTCTGGCAAGTAAGCGTTGTATTCTGCAACGGCCTTGTCGTATTGACCAAGTTCCAAATGAACTTTTTGCTCAGCACTCATTGTGTTGAGATGTGCATCAATTGCGCGAATTGCATTGTACTTTTCTTCCAATGTGTTTGCAACGATAAGGTCGTACATTGCTTGGTCAAGTTGTTCGTTGTAGTAAAGTCTTGCGCCAACGCCTGCAGGAGCTTTGTCTGTCAATTCAAACAAACCTTCAAGATTGATCATACCACTCTTACCGCGTTTGATTTCCACGTTTTCGAAGTCGGTTCTTACAAACCAATCAAGGGATACTGTTGCTCCGCTTGCATTTTCCGCTCTGGAGCCTGTCCAAGTGTAGTTAGTGTCGGAGAACAATGTGTCTTGGCCCTTGAGCTCGTACTTGTCTACCTTGGTGTTTTGAGTGAATGTCATGTAGGAAATCACGCCATCCATTGCAAACTCGGTTGTTGCGTTGATGTTTTTGCCGTACAAGGATACGTTTTCCGAAGCAAATCCGCTTTGGTGTTTGGAGAAGCGGTTGTTGTCGAATGATGTGCAATTTTTGATGATAACGTCTGGGCAACTGTTACTTGTGATACCCTTTGCGCCGTTACCAAATGCAATGCAGTTGATGAGTTGGTGTTTGCCAGGTAGTCCAGAGCCACCAAGTTTAAATCCGTTACCTTCGCCTGTCAATGTGTCGTTGGATAGTTCGGAAACATTGATGTAACCATTGTTGTATGCAATGCAGTTTTCGATAACTACTGCACCAATGGTGCCGGTTGCTGTCTTTGCGTAGAGGTCGTAGCCGTCGTCGATGTTGTTGTATGCAACACAACCGTAAAGGCGGTTGCCATCACCAACTGTAAGTTTTACGCCAAATCCGTCGGCGTCTTGACGAGTAGCATCGCAGTTGTTGTAGCTTGTGCAGTTAAGCACCAAGTTGTTTGCTGGCCAGCAGATGTAACCTTCCTTACTTGCGCCGGAAATTTGGATACCGCTGTTGGTGTTATTGTAGGTGTTGCACAACTCGATGAGGTTGTTGTTACCGCTAACGCGCAAACCCTTGGAGTTGTTTGGCGCATTGGTAATGTTGATACCAAGGATGTGCCAGTAGCTACCGCCTAGCAAAAATGCTTCGTTTGTGCAAGCAGCATTTGCAAAGTCAAGTGTAACACCGCCAATTGTTTCCCCGCGGAACACGATGGGTTTTTCGGCAGTACCATTAACGCCTCTTTCCACAGTCAAAACAGATTTCATGTCGTAGTGGCCATCAGGCAAGATGATGGTGGTGCCGGGCAATGCGTAAGCAAACGCGTCAGCCAAGCTTGCAGGGTCTTCCTTTGTGCCGGAGCCCTTGCCAGAGTTTACAGTTGGGCTTACGTAGCTTACACCATTTACTGTTGGAAGATGACCTTGTTTAACAATGATGGTGCTAGCAACAGGTAGTTGGTCGGGGTTGTCCGGTTTGAAGAATGCTGTCAAAGGCAAGTTGTTTCTTGTCAAGGTTATTTCCTTTGTCAAGATTGTGTCTGCATCCATATGTGCGGTAAAGTACTCGTTTTTGTAGTAGTCGGTAACGGTAACAGTTCCTGCAGAGTCAGAGTACAAGGAGAATGGGTAAACTTCGCTTGTTCTGGATGGTGCGGACATAATTGCCATACGTACAGGTTGAGCAGCGCTTGCACTTGGGTCTTCGTATTTCTTTTGGTCGCCTTCGGGGCTTACCACAGACATAAAGATGTCGGAAACTTCCACCGCAACGTTACGAGATGTAAAGAAACCTACGTAAACGTTTTCTTGGTCTTGTCTCAAAAGTTGAGATGGATCAACGTGGTAGAATGTTTTTTCTTGACCGCAAAAACCTTGGGATGTTTCTGTCAAGATTGCGTGGTAACCTGTGTTGGACTTACGAAGGATAAATGTGTAGCTCATGCCAGTGCTGTGAGCTGGATTGAAAGATGCATCTTCGTCCATGGTAAATGGCTTGTAGTAGGTGCCTTCGTAAGCACTTTCGCCACTTGCGTCATCCTTTGGACTTGTGCCATCTTCGCTAAGATAACCAAACATAGCACGTCCGCCAGGTACGTTGTACTCTTTGCTCATCTTTGTGCAAGCGGACATGATGTAGTTGATGTATCTACCATCCTTTGCAGGGCCAATGGTGTCGGTACAAATGATACCAAAACCATTTTGGTTGTCGGCTTTTACGTTTGTTACGGTAAACGTTGCCTTAAGGTAGAAGTTTTCGGTAGCAGCGTTTATCTTTGTGTAGTAAAAGTTGATACCAAGTTCTTCGTCGGCAATTTTACCATTTGTTCCGGGAATGCCATCTGGGGAGATATGTAGGTTATCGCCATTTTTGGAGTAACTTCCCTTAGCATTGGAACCCATGTTTGCAAAATTCCACTCTCTTGTGGAGTAGACGTTTTCCAAGCTTTCGTAGTACGCTCTGTCTGTTCCTGGATATTCCTCAATTTCCTCTATTGCTGCAAATGCAACCGTACAGGACAAGCAGGACAAACAAATGATTGCAAGTACCACTATCCACAGTGTTTTTTTCATAAAAAAGATTTCTCCTTTTTTGTCATTCAAAGAATATATTGTCAGTATAACAAACACATATTCTCTCAAGTATAATTTTATATAATTATATATGTCAACACAATATAAAATACAGTTGTTTTTATGCACAAATTGGGTACTGTAGCGCCAATTAACCAGCGTTAGATGGTTTGCGTGTTTACGCTTGCTATCATCTGCCATTGCGCATGGCCTGTTATGCACACAAATGCGGAAAATCCACCTTTTGCATTTTGGCCATTTTGTGTTAACAAAAAAGCAAAAAAAGGCATGCTTTTTGTCACAATTTGCTCAGTTTTGTGGCAAGATTGTTGCCGATACAATGTTTTTTTGCAATTTCAAAATATCTACCATTGACGGCAGGCAACTGCGGTGGTATAATACAACTAAGACATATCAAAAAAAAGGAATTTACTTATGGAATCTTTCGTATTTGCCGCAAACTCCGTTTTGCCACTTGTTGCCCTGATATTTGTTGGTCAACTGCTAAAACGGGTGGGCTTTCTCAATGATAATTTTTTAGTTGTTGGCAACAAATTGGTATTCAAGGTGTTGTTGCCCGCATTGTTGTTTTACAACGTGTACAACATCGACAACATCAGCCAAATCAACTGGGCATTTGTGTTGTATGGCGCTTGTTCAATCGTGGTAATTTTTGCCATCGCAATGTTGGTAACGCCATTGTTTGTCAAGGACAAAAGTCAATGTGGCGTAATTATCCAAGCACTTTTCCGCAGTAATTTTGCCTTGATTGGCGTGCCACTTGCATTGGCACTTTTCGGTCAACAAGGCGCAGCGGAAGCAAGTGTTTTGTCCGCTTTTACCATACCCGTGTTCAACATTTTGGCCGTTTTGACATTGTCTGTGTACCACAAGGAAATCCCCGTTGTGGAAGGTAAACCTCAAACGTCCCAACTCAAAAAGGTTGTTGTTGGTATCGCAACCAATCCGCTGATTTTGTCGGTACTTGCAGGACTTGTTGTGTTGCTCATTCGTGCATTGTTTGTGGAACTTGGTTGGTCTTTCCGTTTGGCAAGCTTCAAATTGTTTGGCCAAGAGGTCACATTTGTATACAAAGCATTGCAATACGTAGCTAACACCGCAACACCAATTTCGCTGATTGTTTTGGGCGGAAGATTTAAAGTTTCCGCAGTAAAACGCCTTTGGAAGCCCATTGTTGTAACAACAGTTTTGCGTTGTGCCATTATCCCAGCAGTAGGGCTAGCGCTTGCCTACGTTTTGATGCCATCATTGCAAGGCCAACACTTTGCTGCCTACATTGCGCTGTTTGGCACACCAACGGCGGTGTCATCTGCTATTATGGCAAAGGAAATGGGTGGCGACGGCGAACTTGCCGACCAACTTGTCGTTTGGACAACCATCATCTCGGCATTTACCATCTTTTTGGAAATTGTAGTGCTAAAATCCGTTGGCATTTTCTAGTGCATATCCATGTTGCACAACGTGTTTTTGCCATCAACATCCAAGGACTAAAACACCACGTATTTTTGCAAATTGTCCGTTTTGTACATAAAAAACAATATATTTGCACTTGAAAATACATCAAAAGAGATATATCATTTAAACATCAAACAAAATTCACTCAAAAGGAGATTTATTGCAATGATTTTGGATAGATTCAGTCTAAAAGGTAAGGTAGCCATCGTAACAGGTAGCGACACAGGTCTTGGACAAGGTTTCTGCAAAGCATTTGTGGAAGCAGGCGCAAAAGTTATGGGCGTAAGCGTAGTTTCTAGCCAAGCAACTCAAGATATGTTGGGTGCAGACAACTTCCAATACATGGTAGAAAACCTGATGACTCTTGAGCCAATCGATCGCATCATCGCCAAAACTGTAGAGCTTTTTGGCCATGTGGATATTTTGGTTAACAACGCTGGTATCATTTTGCGCGAAGACGCCATCGATTTTTCCGAAGAGTACTGGGACAAGGTTATGTCCGTTAACGCAAAAACAGTTTTCTTCTTCAGCCAAGCGGTAGCACGCCAATTCATCAAGCAAGGCGGTGGCGGAAAGATCATTTCCGTAGCAAGCATGCTCAGCTACCAAGGCGGCATCCGCGTACCAAGCTACACAGCAAGCAAGTCTGCCGTAAAGGGCATCACAATGAGCATGTCCAACGAATGGGCAAAGTACGGCATCAACGTAAACGCCATTGCTCCAGGCTACATGGCAACCAACAACACAGCAGCATTGCGCGCTGATGCAAACCGTAGCGAAGCAATTTTGGATCGTATCCCAGCAGGTCGTTGGGGCACTCCAGACGACATCATGGGCGCAGGCATCTTCCTTGCATCCTCCGCATCCGACTACGTTCACGGCTTTACCATCGCAGTAGATGGTGGCTGGCTCGGACGTTAACAAACATCGACAAATTACTAACAAAATAGGAGTAACAAACTTGTTGCTCCTACTTTTTTACCAAATGCACAAAATTTGGCGACACGTGTGCGGTTTTTGCGCACTTTTACCGTCAATTTGTAACTTATTTTTGGGCAATTTTGCAGATATTTGGAGGGTTTTTCCATGCTGATCAAACACATTTCCACACCCAATGGCAACTGCTACGTTGCAGTTATCAATGGCGCATCCTACCTTGTCGAGGGGGATGTTTTTGGCGACTTTGTTATCACAGACAAACAACTTGATGGCAAGGAAATCCCATTTTGCAACCCATCTAAGATTGTTGCATTAGGGCTCAACTACCACAAGCATGCCGAGGAGTTTGGTAGCAAACCCGCTGTCGAACCCATCATTTTCCTCAAGCCAACAACGTCTATCATTGGCAATGGCGACCCAATTGTTTTGCCAAGTTGCGCCCAGCACGTGGAGTTCGAAGGGGAAATTGCCATCGTTATCAAGTCCACTTGCAAAGGTGTTTCGGTCGAGGATGCTCCCAACCACGTCTTGGGCTACACAATCGCAAACGACGTTACCGAGCGCATCTTGCAAAAACGTGATGGCCAATGGACACGCGCCAAAGGTTTTGATACATTTTGCCCACTTGGTGGCATTTTGCAAACGGAGCTTGATTTGTCCAACACGTTGCTCACAACAACACTCAACGGTGAGGTAAAACAACGTGGCAACAGCTCGGAAATGATAAACAACGTCTACCAAGCGCTTGCTTTTGTTAGCGGTGTGATGACACTTTACCCAGGGGACATCATTTTGACAGGCACACCCCAAGGTTGCTCTAAAATTGTCGGTGGCGACGTTGTAACTGTATCGATACAAAATATCGGTTCACTTACCAATCCTGTCGAGTAATCTACTATTTTGGCGTCCGTTTTGTGCATAAACTAATGCAGTTTTTGTATGTACTACACGCGCGCATATAGTTATAATATACACATTGAGAGGTATGTCCGCATGGGCACGTCCTTTTGCGCTGTTTTGCAAAAGTGTTCAACAGATACCCTCAACCTACTACAATTTGGAGAAACGTTGGTAGCAACCTTGCTACACTCACAAACATGAAACTTTTTATTCGCGCACACGACCTTGGCGTCAAGGGTATCCAAAACGTAACAGACCAGCTTTGTTTGCATGGGTTGGATGGTATCCAACTTGTTGCCTACAAAGTGATGGAGGATGTTGCCTACACGCCCGATGGTATCAACGAGCAAAAGGCAGAGCACATTGCTCAAACTTTGAGCCAGGCCAACAAGCAAATTGCGTTGATCGGTGCCTACTTCAACCCAGTCCACTCCAACAAGGACAAGGTTGCCAACTCCATCGAGGTGTTCAAAAGCTATCTTCGCGTGGCAAAAACACTTGGATGCGAACTAGTTGGTTCGGAAACGGGCAGTTTCAACGACGACAAGTGGACATACCACCCATCTAATCGTACGGACGAGGCGCTTGCAACGGTAGTTCAAATCTTTGGCCAACTTGCCGACTATGCAAAGGAACAGGGTGTTCGCATTGCAATGGAGGGTGCATTTGGTCACGTTTGTTACAGCGTCGACAGACTCAAACAAGCAGTTGACCAAATCGGCAGGGACAACATCGATATCATCTTCGACTTGTACAACTACTTGGATATCTCCAACGCTAGCGAGTGCTACCAAATTTTGGAGCACGGCTTACAGACTTTTGGCAACAAAATCAAAATTTTTCACATCAAAGATTTTGTCGTTGTCGATGGCAAAGTCAAACAGGTGGGCGTAGGTAAAGGCACACTCGACTTTGCAAGGGTAATTTCCACAATCAAACAATACCATCCAGATGCCAACTTGGTGCTGGAGGGAACAACTGGCGAAGATATCGCTTTTGCCGTACAACATTTGAAAAAATACATGTAAACACTTTAAGGGGGACATTTAGTATGAAATTCGACATTCGTTACAGCAATCATCCAGAAGATTCCAAACACTACGATACCGCAACACTCCGCAAACACTACCTCATCGAAAAGGTATTTGTTGCAGACGAAATTGCGCTTACATATTCTCACCAAGACCGTATCATTGCCGGTGGCGCAATGCCAGTAAATGGCGACCTTGTTCTTGGCACAACCAAAGAACTTGCAACCGACTACTTCCTCGAAAGACGCGAAATGGGCGTTATCAACATCGGTGGCGATGGTGTTATCGTGTTGGATGGCGTAGAGTACGCAGTTGGTCACAAGGAAGGTATGTACATCGGCCTTGGCACCAAGGAAATTGTTTTCCGTTCCAACGACGGTGCTAACCCAGCCAAATTCTACATCAACAGTTGCCCAGCTCACAAAGCTTACCCAACTGTTCACATCACAAAGGACAGAGCCAACCACGTTGCAATGGGCGATGCTGCAAACCTCAACAAACGCGTTATCAACCAATTTGTTCACCCAGCAGTTTGCCAAAGCTGTCAACTTTCCATGGGTATGACAGAATTGGACCCAACAAGCAGTTGGAACACAATGCCTTGCCACACTCACGAAAGACGTATGGAAGTGTACATGTACTTTGATCTCAAGGCGGACAACGTTGTATTCCATTTGATGGGCACTCAAGAGGAAACTCGCCACATCATCATGCACAACGAGCAAGCGGTAATTTCTCCAAGCTGGTCTATCCACAGTGGTGTTGGCACAAGCAACTACACATTCATTTGGGGTATGTGTGGCGAAAACCAAACATTCACCGACATGGACCACATCTCCACACTCGACCTCAAATAGTTTGAGTTTACCTCGCAAAACTTACCACTCAGCAACTGAGTGCAAAATAGTGCGCAAGATACCAACTTAGCAAACGTATTTTTGCAAGGCATCTGCGCAAAAAAACAAAAACTTTTACATAGGGAGCAAAACTTATGGCATATCTAACACTAAAGGACATCAACAAAATTTACCCAAACGGTTTCCACGCTGTGCACGACTTCAATTTGGAAATTGAAAAGGGCGAGTTTATCGTATTTGTAGGCCCATCTGGTTGCGGAAAAAGTACAACTTTGCGCATGATTGCCGGTTTGGAAAACATCAGTAAGGGCGAGTTCTACATCAACGACCAACTTGCCAACGACAAAAGCCCACGTGACCGCGAAGTTGCAATGGTATTCCAAAGTTATGCTTTGTACCCACACTTGTCGGTGTACGACAACCTTGCATTTGGCTTGACACTTCAAGGCGTTGACGAAGACGTCATCGAAGAACGTGTTAACGCAACTGCAAAAATTTTGGGTCTTACCGACTACTTGGATCGCAAACCACGCGCACTTTCCGGCGGTCAACGCCAACGTGTTGCTGTTGGTCGCGCAATTATTCGCAAGGTAGGCGTGTTCTTGATGGACGAACCACTTTCCAACTTGGACGCAAAACAACGTGTTACAATGCGTTCGGAAATCACCCAAATCCACCGCGAAACAAAGGCAACAACCATCTACGTAACCCACGACCAAACGGAAGCGATGACAATGGCCGACCGAATTGTAGTTATGAAAGATGGCTACATCCAACAAGTGGGCTCTCCTTACGAGTTGTACTTCAACCCAGTAAACATGTTCGTTGCCGGCTTTATTGGCGAACCACCAATGAACTTTATGCGCGGTGTGGTTGATGGCAACACACTCAAAGTTTCGGAAAATGGTACCGATATCGACACAACTGTGGATCTTGGTCCAATTTTGTCTGCCGATTTGATCGCTCAATACCAAGGCAAAAAGTTGGTAATTGGTTTCCGTCCGGAAAGCATTTTGCTCCACGAACAAGATGGTTGCACACCAATCACTTGCGATGTAGAGCTTACAGAACTCCTTGGCGACAACACCAACGTGTATGCAAACATCGGCAAGAGCAAAGCCGTTTTAAAGGTAGACCCACACGACACTCCCGAAATGGATACCGAACTCAAGTTCTATATTCCAAACAAACACATCTACCTGTTCGATAGCCAAACGGAAAAGGTTCTCCCAACAATCAAATAATCACATCAATGCATCCTTGAACAAGCAAGGGTGCATTTAACAATGGTAAACTGTTTTGATAAATTTAGCAAAGGACAACAAACGTCGAGATTTCATTTTGAATGGCAACATTTTTGCGGTGGTGCTAAAAATTTCCCTACCGCTGATGATGCTTGCATTGTTCAACTACATGGCGGGCATAATTGATACTATTGTTGTTGCCAAGCACGACAACAACGCACTTAGTTCCGTCGTGATGATCGACCAAATCAAAAATCTGTTCACATCTTTGGGAGCAGGTCTTGCAACGGGCGGATCTATTGTTGTTGCGCGCCTTATTGGTCGCAACGAGATAAATTCCGCACAAAAATCCGCCAATACCCTTCTTACAATTGCGGTAGCCATCGCATTGGTATTGATTGTGGTGCTACTGCCTCTTTCCAAACCAATTTTGCGCTTGGCAAACTTGACGGAAAGCATGATTGACCTTGGCATTGGCTACTTTAGGGTGCAAATTTTTACTATCGGCATAGCATTGTTCAACTCGGTATTTTTGGGATTGGAAAAGTCTCGCGGTGCAACCACAAACATTTTGGTAGTAAACCTGTTTGTGATGGCGCTAAAAGTGGTGCTAACGCTAATTTTTGTAAAAATTTGGAATGGTTCCACAGTTATGGTTGCCGTTGCAACATTGCTTGCCAACTTGACTGTCACATTGTATGCATTGGTCATGTTGTGCAGACGTAACTACATCTTCCGCTATTCTTTCAAAAATATCGACTTCAAACAACCATTTCTCAAACCACTTATCAAACTGTCCTTCCCCATTTTCTTGGGCAGATTTGTGTTTAGCATGGGCAAGGTAATTGTCAATCCCTTGGCTATGAACTACGGCGACGATGCCCCTGGTGCACTTGGTGTTTCCAACCATATCTCTGGTAGTGTTACCGGTGTGACAAACTCCTTGGAGGACGGATCAAGTTCCGTTGTCAGCCAAAACCTTGGCGCAAAGCAAGTCAAGCGCACAGTGCAAGCCTTTTGGTGTGCAATTGCCATCAATGCAGTTATTTCCGCTGTGGGCGTCACCCTTTTGTACACATTTTGTGAGCAAATCGCAATGTTTTTTGCCGACGACAACCCCACAAAAGCGGCACTCATCGAAAAGATTTTCCGCTACGAAGGTCTTGGCATTGTTGCACTTGGCGTAAATGCCGCAACAAATGGACTTGTGTACGGACTTGGCTACACAAAGCTTTCCATGGTGTGCAACCTTTCGAGATTGTTTGTGTTCCGTATTCCCGCAATGCTCATCATGATTAACTGCTTCCCCGGCCTAGGTGCGGAAAGTCTTGGTATTGCAATGTTTGTGTCCAACTTGGGCATTGGACTTATGTCCATCGGCATTGCCATTTGGTGCATGTCACGCGTGCGACACAATGCCGTAAAGGACAAAATTTAAGCATTTTGATTTCCCTTTCAAAAATGTATCAACTTGACTAAAAAACAACCACGCAATGCAGTTTTTTTGTAAACATTTGCGTAATCACATATCAAAAAAAACACAAGCAAAGGAGTCTTTGTATGACAAAACAACTCAATGCAACCAACTACAACAAACCAAACAGACCAATCAAAATTATGCAATTTGGCGAAGGTAACTTTTTGCGCGCCTTTGTAGATTGGATTGTGCAAGACCTCAACGACAAAAACATCATCGATGGTGGCGTTGTCGTTGTTCAACCTGTGCCAATGGGCCGAGTTGCCGACCTTGCCAAGCAAGATGGTTTGTACACCCTTTGTTTGGAAGGCATCGACAAGGGCCAAGTGGTGCAATCTCGTCAAATAATTGATGTTTTGGACGACTTTGTTAATCCCTACGAAGATTACCAAAAGTTCCTTTCTTACGCACACAGCACCGATTTGGAAGTGATTGTCTCCAACACGACGGAAGCGGGCATTGTTTTGGATGCAAACGATGTGGATTTTTCCAACTGCCCAACATCCTTCCCTGGCAAATTGCTTGCCTTTTTGGAAGAACGTTACAACCACTTTGGTGGCGACATGTCCAAGGGCCTTGCAATCATTCCTTGCGAACTGATTGACTACAACGGCCAAGCGCTCAAAAAGGTTTTGAACCAACTTGCGGAAATTCGCAACATGGACAAGGCGTTTATTGATTGGCTCAACAACGCCAACCACTTTACCGACACGCTTGTAGACCGCATTGTTCCCGGCTACCCACGCGATACAGTACAAGAAATTTGGCAACAAACAGGCTTTGTGGATAACAACGTTGTCAAAGGGGAAGTTTTCCACCTTTGGGTTCTCAAAAAGGACGAGTTCATCCAAAGCAAACTCCCTGCCGACAAATCTGGCTTGAACGTTATCTTTGCTGACGACATCACACCATACAAACAACGCAAGGTAAAAATCTTGAACGGTGCCCACACAGCAATGGTGCCCGTTGCCTACCTTTGCGGTATCGACACCGTTGGCGAAGCATTGAACGACACGGAAGTTTGCACATTTATCAAACAACTTATTTTTGAGGAAATCAAACCAACAATCGCCTTGCCAGAGGATCAAATGACCGCCTTTGCAAACAGCGTTTTGGAGCGTTTCCAAAACCCATTTGTGCGTCACGAACTGATGAGTATCGCACTCAACTCCACAACCAAATTCAAAACACGTCTTTTGCCAAGCTACAACGACTATCTTGCAAAGTTCGGCCAAGTTCCAAACAAGATTTTGTTTGCATTGGCAGCACTCGTAACATTCCAAAAGGGTGTTCGTGGCGAAGAAAAAATTGCCATCAAGGACGACCAACAATATCTCGATTTTTGGGCTGAGTTGTGGCAAAACGACGATATGCACGTCATTGCACAAAAAGCACTTTCTAACGTTGCCCTTTGGGAGCAAGACCTTGCAACAGAGCAAAACGTGGAACTTGTTGCAGGTTTCCTTGCAGATATCCGCGACAACGGCATGCGCAGTGCAATGAACAAACTTATCAAATAGGCAAAAAAACACTTCGCACAAACGAATGGTATGTCCGTTTGTGCTAACCCAAACACAATCAATCCCACTCGGGAGGAATCTATGGTAGAGTACATCAAAATCAACAACCAAGATAACGTTGCCGTTGCTCTTTGCGATTTGCCAAAGGGTGGCACATACCTTGGTGTCACACTAAAACAAGATATCGCCAAAGGCCACAAGTTTGCTTTGGTAAACATTGCCAAAGGCCAAAACGTCATCAAGTATGGCGCACCAATTGGCAGTGCCAAGCAAGATATTTCCGTTGGCGAGCACGTCCATACACACAACATGGCAACCAACCTTAGCGGTCAACTGACCTACTGCTACACACCAAGTGGCAAGCGTTTAGCGGAGTACAAGGGCGTAACTGTCAATGTGTATCCACGCTTTGACGGCAACGTTGGTATCCGCAACGAACTTTGGGTAATCCCCCTTGTTGGTTGTGTCAATTCCCAAGCACGTGCCATTGTAAAACAGTTTGAAAAATTGCACCCCGTGCTTCAAAATGTGGATGGCGTGCACACTTTCACACATCCTTATGGATGCTCTCAAATGGGTGCCGACCACGTTCGCACACGTACACTTTTGCAACAAATGGCAACACACCCTAACTGCGGTGGTGTGCTTTTGTTGGGCCTAGGTTGCGAAAACAACCGCTTGGACGAGTTTGTTGCAACTTTGGGTAGCTACGACAAAAATCGCGTACGCTTTTTGATTGCGCAAGAAGTGGAAGACGAAATTGCAAGTGGCGTTGCCCTTTTGGAAGAACTTTACCAAAACGCTCAAAAGGACGAGCGCCAGCCACGAGATATCTCTTGTTTGCGCGTAGGCCTCAAGTGCGGTGGTTCCGATGGCCTTTCCGGCATCACAGCAAACCCACTTGTTGGCATGTTTTCCGACTACATTGTGTCCGTTGGTGGCACAACAGTTTTGACGGAAGTTCCAGAAATGTTTGGTGCCGAGCAACTGCTTATGGACAGATGCGTAGACCTTGCCACCTTCGAAAAAACTGTCAAGCTCATCAACAACTTCAAGCAATACTATCAAGATAACAACCAACCCTGCTACGAAAACCCATCCCCCGGCAACAAAGCGGGCGGTATCACCACCTTGGAGGACAAATCCCTTGGTTGCACTCAAAAAAGTGGCACCTCCTTTGTTTGTGGTGTAGCGCTTGATGGCGAACGTATCGAGCACGCAGGTCTAAATCTGCTCAACGGCCCAGGCAACGATATGGTAGCAGTAACCAACCTTGGTTGCGCAGGTTGCCACCTTGTGTTGTTCACAACTGGTCGTGGCACCCCATTTGGCGGATTTGTTCCAACAATCAAAATTTCCACCAACAGCCAACTTGCCAGCCACAAGTCCAACTGGATCGATTTTGATGCCGGCACAATCGTAACGGGAGATAGCTTCGAGCAAAAACTTGCGGAACTTGTCGAGTACATCAAGCAAGTTGCCAACGGCAAACAAACCAAAAACGAACTTACCGATAGCAGAGAAATTGCTCTCTTCAAAACAGGCGTTACACTTTAAGGATTGTTTATAAGGTGTGTTTGAGCTATCGTAGGGGAAGATATCATCTTCCCGCCTAAAACCACTTGCTAACTTTTACGGGAGGATGGTATCCTCCCCTACAAAATAGAATATTTCGGTGGTAGGTCTTGGATAAGCTTGTCTTTTCTTGGAGAGTTTTGCAACTACTAACAAAGGCTCGCCCTTTGGGAGAGCTCCTGCGTGAGCAGGTGAGAGGGCTTGGTTTCCCTAAATCGTCGTTACTCACAGCACTTGCAACTACGTCAACCCCACCCTTGACATTTCTACCGCAAAGCGGTACAATAAATTTATCAAACTTTGGCTGTACAACAGCTAACAAACATTTGCAAACTAAAACATCATAAATGAGGTCAATCATGAAAGAATTTTTGGGTAAAGAATTTGTTCTAAAAAGTCAAACAGCGCAAACTTTGTACTACGACTATGCGCAAAAAATGCCAATTTTCGACTTCCACTGTCACCTTCCCGTTCAAGAAATCTACGAGGACAAAAAGTTCCGTTCCATCACCGAAGCTTGGCTTGGTGGCGACCACTACAAGTGGCGTTTGATGCGCGAACTTGGCGTGGACGAAAGCTACATCACAGGCGACAAGTCTGATTGGGAAAAATTTAGCAAGTATGCGGAAGTTATGCCTTACGCCATCGGCAACCCACTTTACCATTGGACACACTTGGAACTAAAGCGCTTTTTCGATATCGACTTGGTTCTTTCCCCAAAAACAGCACGCGAAATCTACGACCTTTGCAACGAAAAATTGCAAACTTTAACCGCGCGCGCACTCATCAAAAAGGGCAACGTTACTCGTTTGTTTACAACTGACGATCCAATTGATGACCTACGTTGGCACCAACTTTTGGCAGAAGATAACTCCTTCGATGTGGAAGTTAAACCTGCTTTCCGTCCCGACAAGGCAATTAACATCGAACTTGCAACATTCGTTCCATACATTGCAAAGCTAAGTGAAGTTTCCGGTATCCAAATCGATGGTATCGACTCCCTTTGCCAAGCTCTTACAAACCGCATCGAATTTTTCGATAGCGTTGGTTGTTTGTGCTCCGACCATGCATTGGACGTTGTTATGTACGCTCCAGCTACCAAAGAGCAAGTGGACGAAATTGTTAAACTTGCACTCGCTGGCAAAGCACTCACAGCTTGCCAAGTAGAGCAATACAAGGGCTACGTTTTGTTGCACCTTGGCCGTGAATACCACCGCCTTGGTTGGGTACAACAATACCACATTGGCGCACTTCGCAACAACTCGTCACGTTACATGAGCTTGCTTGGCCCAGACACAGGTTTCGACTCCATCGAAGATCAACCATTTGCAAAGAAGCTCTCCTGCCTTCTCAATGGTTTGGATATCACAGACCAACTTCCAAAGACAATTTTGTACTGCTTGAACCCACGCGATAACGAAGTGCTTGCAACAATCATGAACTGCTTCCAACAAGGTGGCATCGTTGGCAAAATTCAATTTGGCTCCGCTTGGTGGTTCAACGATCAAAAGGACGGCATGGAACGTCAACTTATGGCGCTTTCTCAAGTGGGACTTTTGTCCAAGTTTGTTGGTATGCTAACCGATAGCCGTAGCTTTTTGTCCTACACTCGTCACGAGTACTTTAGACGTATCCTTTGCAACATGCTTGGCAACCTCATCGAAGAGGGCGAGTACCCCTGCGAAATTGAGTTTGTTGGCCAAATTGTCCAAGACATTTGCTACAACAACGCAATGAACTACTTCAAAAAGTAATTGATTTAAAAGTACTTGCAAAGTGGTGCAAAAGCAATTTTGTGTAGTACAACAACTTATACACAACACCTAAGTGGTAAATCTACGCCACACTAAAACTTAGCACTTAAAATTCCAATAAAAAAAAGACAATGCAACCAAGCATTGTCTTTTTTGTTTTTAGACACGTATTCAATTTTTAAGTGAAAAGTGGTGCACTTGTAGTGTATTAGTAGTGCGCTAATGGGAGTTTTGCCTACTCGTCAAGTTGCCTGCCAAAGTAG
>JAZRHU010000076.1:0-3152 GCA_045644945.1 Candidatus Fimimonas sp.
TTTGGCAAAAAACGTAGTAAAAACACCGCTCAAAAGCAACTTACATACGATGCTCAAGAGCAACAATTGGAACAAAATGAACCACAAAAACGGGGATTGTTTTCCAGCACAAAGCAACCCACACAAAAGGCACAAAAACCAATGAGCCGTGCACGCAAATTCAAGATGTTTTTGGATATCGTTGCAACGTTGTTCTTTATTGGTAACTCCCTCTACTGGGTGTTCAAAAAGTGGGGCGACTTTGGCAATTTGCTTTGGGTAATGCTTGCCGTTACCGCCGTGTACATTTTGGTGTTTGTAGGCACAATCATTGCCCACAGCAAAAACCAACAACAAATGGCCATGGACAACAAAAAGTTCAAGGTAAAGCTCAAACTTTGGAAAGCTATTGCAAACCTGTTGTTCATTGCAATGTCCGGGTTGACCTTGCTACAAAACTTGCAATCCTGGCAAGCAGATGGCAACAAACTTATGCTTGTCACAACACTTATCAGCGGATTTGTACTTTCCATCAAACTGCTTAGTACCATCGGCAAAATTTTCAGGCTCAATAAAAAACGCAAAAAACTAAACAAAAAGCAACAAAAATACGACGCAAAGCAAAAACAATTGCGTAGCGAACAAGACTAACACGAGGTAAAACATGGTACGTGTACCACAACAAGACAGATCCATCACCACTCGCGAAAAAATCGTGGATGGTGCCTACGAACTTTTTGCCGAAAACGGCTACTACAACACCAACACCGCCAAAATTGCCAAGCACGCAGGCGTTTCCACCGGTATTGTCTATGGCTACTTCCACGACAAGCGCGACCTTTTGCTGGAGGTAATGGATCGCTACATTGCCGAAGTATATTTGCCCATTGGCCAACTTATCGACAGTTTTACGCCCAGCCACAGCTTTGACGAACTTGTAGCCAACATCGTGCAAGTTACCATCTCCACCCACTTGGAATACGCCAAAATTCACGAGGCGCTCCACTCCATGTCCTGCGTGGACGAATTGGTTCGCGACAAATTCCTTCAGTTGGAAAACCAACTCACACACGAAATTGCCAGCAAGCTTGCCCACATCGGCGTAGAGGAAAAAGGCCTTGCGGAAAAGGTTCACATCGCCATCAATTTGGTGCAATCCTTGGCGCACGAGTACACCTACGACAAGCACGACTACATCGACTACGACGTGCTAAAAGACCACGTCATCGACATTCTCCTCGACCTTTTTTAACTATGTCAAATTGGTAGTGTCGCTAAAATTCTTGGCACTACGTAGCATATTAGCTTATCAAGATTATTGTTTTTTAGCGTATGTCCTATTGGTAGTGTCTAACAATTCTTGGCACTATGTAGCATATTAGCTTGACAAGATAGTTATTTTTTTAACTATGTCAAATTGGTAGTGTCAAAAGACCTTTGGTACGACTAAATCAACCACGTATCCGCAAAATCCAACAAATCAATTAAAAAAATCATAAACAAATCACAAAAATATACAAAAAAAAGGACGAGAAAAATCTCGTCCTTTTTGTATTCAATCAAATTAGGCACATTCACATGAACGCCATTCGCGCCCGCGTACGCACGCGTATCATTATTTAAACACCTTCAACTTTCCGCTTACAACTCGTGCTTCAAGTTTGTCAATTGGTGGCAAAATTTCGCCGTCAGCATCAAATTGGCTGTCGTCCAAAATTTCCACAAGCACCTTTTCCCCTTCCAAAACTTCCGCAACGTCAAGCTTGACGTGTGTTCCTTTCAAAAATCTAAGTGCCGCGCCCAAAATCTTGTGTTTTGGCAACTCGTTGATGATAACAATGCTAAGCTTTCCGTCGTCAATCTTTGCATCGGGGCAAACTGGCATACCGCTACCAATAAACTTGCCGTTGCCAATACCAATCATAAACACGCTACGTTCCATTGGTTCGCCATCGTCCACTGTGATGCGCAAGTGGTGGAACTTCGCCTTGGCAAGCGTATCAAAAAGCGCAATGTAGTAGTTGATTTTGCTACGTCTCTTCATGGATTCGTACTTCAACAACACGTCCACGTCCATACCCGCACCAAGCACGTTCAAACTACGTGCCGAGCCCAACTCGATGTAGTCAACGTATTGTGGCTCATTTCTCAAAATGATCTCCACCGCCTTTTTGATGTTGGTTGGGTGACCGCTAGAGCGCGCAAAATCGTTGCCTGTTCCGCAAGGAATCAATCCCAGCGTAACGTTTTCAAAGTTTTCGATGCCACAAAGCACATCATTAAAACTTCCGTCACCACCCATCACAATCAACTTGCAATCTGGCTCACGGCTCAATTCCCTTGCAATCTCCGTTGCGTGATGCGCATATTCGGTACAATGCACGCAAAACTCAATGTTGTTTTGCTCAAACATCTCGGCAACCGTCTTTACCGCCTTCAATCCTTTGCCTTTGCCACCCTTGGGATTAACAATGATGTGATACATTTACGCGTCCTCCTTTGTTAGCTCAACTACCGCAAGTGTGTTTTCGATGCCTCACGCGCACACCTTGTGCACGCGCCAAAACCTTGTTCCGCATTGCACCTTTACCACGCCTTTCGCCTTCGATGCGCACGCAAAACCAATCTACCAGCACGTCATCCAACGATATGCCTCAGCGGATTTCCCTATGCGCACACCAAACTTGCCCAGTCGTGGTGCAAAATCTTTCAGCCTTTGCCACTTGATGTCACACAAAAACCTACGCAACACCCAAATTCCAACGCGCAATTTTCGCACACGTCCCTGCGATATTTCACTTTTGTTTAATTTTACACTCAAATTGCAAACTTGTCAATACCTTGGCATATAATATTTTCGCAACACTTTTCCAAACTTGTCCCCAACCCGCAACAAACCACACCATAGGTCTGCCACCCGTTCCTATCAAACTTGTAGGGGTAGGCTATCAGCCTCCCGAATCTAAACGCATCCAACTTCAACGGGAGGATACTATCCTCCCCTACAAACCCGAAAACCAAACCCACTCCGTAGGGTGCGGATTCCATATCCGTCCGCATATTTCCACCAATACAAAATACCCACCATCGTAGGGCGGGGCCCGTTCCCGCCGAAAACAAAAAACGCGTAATCCACCATCCTGCTACTCCCTTGTGCAACCCCTCCTTTGCCA
>JAZRHU010000077.1:0-12798 GCA_045644945.1 Candidatus Fimimonas sp.
CAACGAAATGCCTGTACACGCAACGATTGTGCACAAATATTTTGTTAATTGTAATGTTGAATTGGCGGGCGGATACAGCATCTGCCCTTAAATTTATCTTTTGTTGTGGGCGATAGAAAACAAAAAAGGCACTCGAATTGAGTGCCTTTTATTTTTGGGTTAAATTAGGTAGTATGGTTGCATTTGATTGCAATCGACACAGCTACGCAAGATTAGTCGTCAGCGTTGAGCTTTTTAGCTTCTTCGATGATCTTTGGAGCTGCTGCAGGTGGAACCATTTCGTAGCGAGCAAACTTGAGGGAGTAGCTACCGCGACCTTGTGTCATAGAACGAAGGTCTGTTGCGTACTTGAGAACTTCCGCAAGAGGAGCTTCCGCTGTAACGATTTGCTTGCCACCAACAAGGTCTGTACCCATGATACGACCACGACGTTTGTTCATGTCGCCCATAACGTCACCAAGGTAACTTTCGGGAACGGTGATTTGAAGTTCGTAGATAGGTTCGAGCAATGTTGGGTTAGCTTGTTCACAACCGGACTTGTAAGCCAAGCTTGCTGCCATTTGGTAAGCGATATCCTTGGAGTCTACTGGGTGGCTGGAGCCATCGAACAATGTAGCCTTGAGGTCTACCATTGGGTAACCTGCCAAAACGCCCTTTGTGATAGCGTTGCGAAGTCCCTTTTCTACAGATGGGATAAATTGACGTGGAACTGTACCACCAACAACGGCGTCTACAAATTCGAATACGCCATCAGCTGCGCCTGGTTCGAAGCGAACTTTGCAGTGACCGTATTGACCAGCACCACCGGATTGCTTTTTGTGTTTACCTTCGGCTTCAACACACTTACGGATTGTTTCGCGGTAAGGAATACGTGGGTCGGTAAGAACAGCTTCGCAGTTGTACTTAGACTTGAGCTTTTTGCACAAAATGTCAAGTTGAGTATCGCCAAGACCGGACAAAATCATTTCGCCAGTTTCGGGGTCCTTTGTTACTGTGAAGGAGATATCTTCGTCCTTGAGTTTGTTCAAGCCACCAAAGATCTTGTCTTCGTCGCCCTTCTTAGCTGCATAAACAGCGCGAGAGTAAACTGGAGTTGGAAGTTGAACTGGTTCCATGTGAACTTCCTTGCCTTCGCAAAGAACGTCGCCTGTGGAAGTTGTTGTGAGTTTTGCAAGAGCTGCAATGTCGCCTGCGCAAGCACAGTCGGTGATTTCTTGTTTTTTACCTCTCATGAAGTAAACTTGAGAAATCTTTTCTTGGCTGTCTGTTGTCATGTTCATGAGTGTCATACCGCTACGGAGTGTACCGGATACAACCTTGAAGATGGAAAGACGGCCTACAAATGGGTCGGCAATAGTTTTGAATACGCGCAAAACAACTTTGCCTTCGCCATCAGCTGGCAAGTACTTAGCATTGCCAACGCCATCGATAACCTTTGTCAAGCGGTCTGCACTTGGCATAGAGTCAACGATCATATCCATAAGGTTGAATACACCACGGTTTTGCAATGCTGTACCAGCAACAACTGGGATAGCTGTGCCTTGAGCAATACCGTTAGCGATACCTGTTGCGATTTCTTCTTGAGTGAGTTCTTCGCCGTCGAAGAATTTCATCATGAGTTCGTCGTCTGTTTCTGCAGCAACTTCTACAAGCTTTTCGCGACACTCTGCAACTTGGTCTTGAAGGTTAGCTGGGATATCGTTAGTGATTGTCTTTTCCTTGAAGTTTGCAAAGGACATGTTAACAACGTTAACAGAGCCTGTCATCTTGCCACCATCCATTTGTGGAACAACTACTGGAACAACCTTTGGGAATTTTTCGGTGATAGCTTCCAATGTCTTTTGGAAGGAAGAGTTTTCCTTGTCTACACCGTTTACAAAGATGATAGCTGGGATTTTGTGTGCCAAGCAGTATTCAAGTGCTTTTTCGGTACCAACTGTCAAACTACCAGATGCGCTTGTAACGATAACTGCGCTATCTGCTGCGGACAAAGCCATCAACATTTCGCTTTCGAAATCGAAGTAACCTGGTACGTCGATAAGGTTGATTTTTACACCTTTGTAGTTGCAGTTTGCTACTGCAAGACTGATGGAAATTTTGCGCGCAATTTCTTCTGCGTCGAAGTCCATTGTGGTGTTGCCGTCGTCTGTGCGACCTTGACGGTCGATTGCACGAGTATTGTACAAAATTGCCTCTGCCAATGTGGTTTTACCTTCGCCACTGTGACCGATGAGTGCAACGTTTCTGATGTCTTTTGCTAATACTGCCATGTTTATTGTGCTCCTAAAAATAAATTTCGTTAGAGAGTGCCAAACGCACTACTGGTCTATTATACAATATTTAAAAGACAATTTCAATAGCAAACTGAAAAAAACTTGCAAAAAAATACAAAATTATTATATAAGTTTGTTGCACTTGGGAGCTTTGGATTGCGCAAATAATATCAAACACTCTAACGAATGGCAAACCAACACAAAAATTGCATCAAATATCCACAAATGAACCCACAAAGTGATATGCTACTGTAAATAATTAGCGTACTTGGAGCAAATATCGTTGCCACTTGTATCCAGCAAAGTGACGTCGCCATCATCCTTGGCATACTTTTTGTAACGTTTGCGCACGCGACGAGCAACACCATCCAAACTGTCGAAAATTTGCACATTGGGAAACACCCTTGCAAAGCAGTTTTTGTACAAGTTCATGGTGGAGTGGGCAAGCGCAATGCAATCGAATTGACCATCGAAGGGCGCCGTTGTTTGGCGAATGTACTCCACGATGTTTTTGACGTTGCCCATCTCGGCCAGCGCTGGAAAATCCGTCAACGGACAAGGGATTACATTGGGTTGACGGACATACTTGACCTTGGGGCCACCGCATACAAGTACATTGGAAATAGTATAGGTTGACGCATGATTGATGGGTGCTTCGCAACCAAAAATTGGGTAGTCCGTTTGGCTGACAAGGTGCTTGTACGCTGCCATAGAAAGATCCACCGAGGAAAACACGACACAATCACAGCCACGGCTTTTTAGCACTTCCACGTACTTTTCCGCAATGGTACAAAGCTTGTGCTTGTCCAAGGTGTGAAAGTTGTCCGCAGAAATTAGCGCAACAATGTTGCAAGGCAACACTTGCTTTAGCTTGTACAAGGTGGGGAAAATACCCACGCCATCATCAACAATTCCAATAGTTACCATACACAATTCCCCCTATGACGTCAAAAGCTATCACAAAAGTTGCAAAAATTTGCAATTTGAAGCAATGCTTGACCTCTTACATTTAGTTTACTGCGACAAATACATCAAAATGTTTAATTTGTTGCAGAATTTGAGATTTTTTTGCTAAAAAACAGTTGCCTATCCTTGCAAAGTGTGGTAATATTATTAGGCTAAAAAATTATGGTATAACTATGCCACGAAATACAAGGAGATACTAATGGCTAACATTAAATCCGCAGAAAAAAGAGTTTCTGTATCCGCAACAAAAAAACTTCAAAACCAAATGGTTCGTTCCCAAATGCACACTGCAGTTAAAAAGTTTAACGCTGCTATTTCCGAAGGCGACGTAGAAACTGCAAAAGCTTTGTTGCCTGTTGCTTGCTCTCAAGTTGATAAAGCTGCAAAGAAAGGTGTTATCCACAAGAATGCTGCTAACCACAAGAAAGGTCAACTTGCTAAGGCAGTTAGCCAACTTGAAAGAGGTATCGTTGTTGTTAAGGTTGACGCTAAGACTTTGAAACAAGCTGAACAAAAGGCTGCTGCTCAAAGAAAGGCTGAAGAAGCTGCTGCAATCAAGGCTCAACGTAACGAAGCTAAAAAAGCTAAGGAAGCTGCTAAGCAACCTACAACTGGCAAGAAGAGCAAATAATTTTAGTAAATGTTGCAAAATCAAAAGGACTTTGGTAATACCAGAGTCCTTTTTTATTGTTTTGGACCACACTACTGCTTGGCGACAAATAGCGTAGAATCATATTTTGGATTTTGTCTACTAGCTACCAACAAATCCTTCCAAGATATCCCAACAATATCAGTACACATACAGTGCAAGCCAGAACTTGCTACTAAATGGGCAATAAAAAGGCCGAGACTAATAATCTCGGCTTTAAATTTATTATTTGGTTTTATATTATAGCTTAAATACGCCAGCCAAAATTGCAAGAATAACTTCGTATGCAAAATACACTCCCAACATGACGAATCCACTATAAAAGAAAATCTCACCTGGAATAAAGTTTTCAACTAATAAATTGATTACAATTAGTATTGAGCCTACAATTGTAAGGGCGAGAAATACCACATAAGGTATAGCACGTATATACAAGAAAGGCGTGAACGCAGCTTTGTCTTCTTTAAATCCTATTATTTTTCTCAAAACGGAATCCTTAGGCACAACTAATTTTTCAAATGTTTTTTCTGAGAATAAATTATCGCTAGGTTTTCCCGTCAATAAGTTCCTAAAACAATAAGCTAGTGGCATTAGGAGACCGGTAAAGAATATAAGAATCTCATATGTTTTCATTGTGTCCTCCAAGGAATTTAGCAATAAAAGTGAGCCCATCAAAAATCGCTAACATTTTACCACAATATTATACCATTGTCAATACCCACCCAACACAGCAATTTTGCTACTAAATGGGCAATAAAAAGGCCGAGACTGAGTGATCAATCTCGGCTTGTTTGTTATTAAACTAATATTTGAATGTCTTGTTGATATATATCAACATGGGTATATTAAATGCGAACGACGCTATCAAGAACATTATTATTGTTCGGTAGTCATACAAGAAATCCACATTAGACATCGAAAGAATTGATTTTAGAGGTACAGCAACGCCCATAAATGTCAATATGGATGCAAATACAATGTTCCTTAGGTCGCCTATTCCTGTATACTTTTCCAAGCACCCATTGAAAATTTTTATCATGCATATAACTGCACCAAGAACGGGAATAAGTAACAGCCATCTCATTTTTAAGATGTTGTCAGTTTCGACCATCATCTTAACCCTATTGGCTTTAGCGAGTTCTTCTTCTGATGCGCCAGTCCCTTCATCCTTTTTGGGTTCTATTTTTTCTCCTTGAGTGGTATACGAAATGGAATTCCAATCGTCTTCATCAAAGATAATCTTGTTTAGTTCTTTTTGTTTTTTGCGAATAAACAATTGGTTGTCTATAGAATTGCGGTAATGACATTTGGGACAATAAAATGTTTCTACTATTTCGGTTGCGCCAAAAATGTAAGGCTCAATGCCTCTGAACCTATACTCCTGACGATACTCCCACTCAGGCACATCTCTGGCATTTTTTGCAACTACAAGCTTTTCCCCGCAAATAGGACAATAGAACGTTTTAAACCATCTTTGGGAGTTAAGTCTATAATGAACGCTCATCTTAATATCTCCTACAATAATACTAAATATAATATAAGTCCGCCAATATCTACTGAAATGTCGATATCTATTAAACCAAAGTCGAAATCTCTTTTAAATCTGTTATCATCAATTCCTAAAAAGAATTTGGTAATAAAAGTGAGCCTATCAAAAATCGCTAACATTTTACCACAATATTATACCAATGTCAATACCCACCCAACACGGCAATTTTGCTACTAAATGGGCAACAAAAAGGCCGAGACTGATTGCTCGGCCTCGGCTTTTTGATAGGTTTAGCAATAAGAAAATAAAGAGGGGCAAGTCCAACGACTTGCCCTTGTTAAATTTATTCATTGTCTCCACACTGAATCTTCGAGAATTTTTCTAGGATTTCACTAGACTTAAAATAGCCGGAAAAGTTATACCATAATCTTACACCATCATGCAATTGGATAGTAACACTACCCTCTCGATAGGCTACGGAAATCGATTTTATGTCCTTATGCAAGATTATTCTTTTTTTGAAGGGTGAACCGGTCTTATTTTTAAAAGAGAATGCTTTTTGTTTAATTACGACACTATCCTCTTTGAATTGAACAAAAAATGTAGTAGTTACTACTGCAAAAAGCCCAAGAGCTGTCGCGCAAATAATTAAAATAGCTTTTGCCAAATCAAGATGCTCATCTGACCATTTGACAACAATTCCAACTATGATTATTGCGATTATTAGGGACAGATAAATGACCGGTATCATGGGCCTATATTTTTTCATTTAAAACATTCTCCTTCATAAAAAAACACATTTGTGCTTTTACTGTGGTTTGTGTTGGAAAAGTTTTGCAAGACCACCTTCGCTTGTTTCGCGATACTCGGTGCGCAAGTCCTTGCCTGTTTGATACATTGTGTTTACCACTGTATCGAAGGAAATCTTGCGGGTGTGAGTGAGGAAGGTTGCCAAAGATACGGCATTCAATGCGCGCATTGCGGCAACGGCATTACGCTCGATACAGGGGATTTGCACCAATCCGCCAATAGGATCGCAGGTTAGTCCCAAGTGGTGTTCCATTGCAACTTCCGCAGCGTACTCGATTTGGTCCAAGTTCATGTTGCAAATTTGAGCAACTGCTGCGGCAGCCATACTGCAAGCTGAACCAATTTCCGCCTGACAGCCACACTCCGCACCGCTGATGGATGCGTTTGTTTTGATAAGGTTACCAATGATACTTGCCGTTGCAAGGGCCTCAAGCACCTGCTCGTCTGTCAAAGCTTTGGTTGTTTGTTGATACTTGAGTACAGCTGGAAGAACGCCACAAGCGCCACACGTGGGCGCAGTAACGATTGTTCCACCGCTGGCATTTTCCTCACTTACTGCAAAGGCATAGGCGCAAACCATGCGGTTTTCGTGAGTGGCGGACGTTTCCTCTGGATGAACGCCGTTGTACAAGATTTTTGCCTTGCGCTCGGTGCCAAGACCACCCTTTAGAACGCCTTCAGCAACAAGTCCACGATCGATGGCACGTTGCATTGTTTGCCAAATAGTTTTGAGATAGTCCCAAATTTGAACACCTTCGAACCTTTCGACATACTGTGGCAAAGTGATTTCGTTTGCACGACAGTAGGCGGAAATTTGCTCGAAAGAGTTGTGGGGGTACACTTCTGGAGGGGTGATGGATGCTTGACCTTCGACAGCGATTGCACCACCGCCAACGGAGCACACCTTCCAACTGCCAACAACTTGGTCGCCCTCCAACGCAAACAATTCCATTGTGTTTGGATGGGGCAAATCGGTTGTTTTGGTATCAAACAAAATTTGCACCGGTTTGGTTGCAGTTTTTTGCAAGACAGCATCGGTGCCGTGGCCTTTGCCTGTTAGCGCCAAAGAGCCATACAACACAACCTTGTAGCTTGTTGCAAATGGGTATTTTTCGCAAAAAAGTTTGATGGCTTTTTCCGGTCCCATTGTGTGAGAGCTAGATGGGCCACAACCAATTTTGTACAATTCGACAAGACTTTTCATAAGGCACCTTTCCTTTTTTTCTAACAAATGCCAATAAAGTAATTCCCCCTTTTGTGGAGGGGGAGTTTTAATTATAACATCATAAGAAAGCTATGTCAAGCAAGTTATGGCGCACAATAAAAAAATGGCACAAATTGACTTTTTGTGCTCAAAAATGAAAAAATAGTTGCAAAATTGCATTTTTAACGTTTGACTTTGCAGTATCACTTGTGCTAAAATGCCGAAGATTTGGGGTTTTTTTGGGGAAGCTAAAAATCGACATAATTGCTGTTAAAATCTTGCAAAATCGAAGGAATGACAGTAGATTTTTGATTACGACAGAGATTTGTTTATTAAAAGTTACCCAAAAAACAACAAAAAACAAACTTAACTTAATATTTTACGGAGGAATCAAAAATGCAAAAATCTAACTTGATTTACAACATCCAAGACAAGCCACCTTTTGGAAAAACGCTAATCTTTGCGCTTCAACAATTGTTGGCAATCATGGCGGCAACAATCGCTGTTCCTGCCATTATCGGTAACGGTATGTCTCCCGCGGCTGCTTTGTTTGGCGCTGGCGCAGGCACACTTATTTATCTCGCTTTCACAAAATTCAAGAGTCCTGTATTTTTGGGTTCCTCTTTTGCTTTTCTTGGTTCAATGGGCGCTGCATTTGCTGGTGCTGCTACTGTTGAACTTGGTTACTTGGGACTTATCCTTGGTGCAATCTTTGCTGGCCTTGTATATGTAGTTATCTCTCTTGTAGTTAAGTACGCTGGCACAGGCTGGATCAACAAGATTATGCCTCCACAAGTAATTGGACCAACTGTTGCAATCATTGGTCTTTCCCTTTCCGGCAATGCTATCGGCGACTTGTTCAAGGGTGGCGTTCAAGTAGCGGGTGTATCCGTTTGCGACCCTTACGTTGCACTTGTTTGCGGTCTTGTTACACTTGTAGTTGTTATTATTTGCTCACTCTACGGCAAAAAGATGATTAGCATGATTCCATTTATCATGGGTATCCTTGCTGGTTACGTTGTTGCAACAATCTTTACAGTGATTGGTCTTGCAACAGACAACACAGCTTTGCAAATCATCGACTTTGCTAAATTCCAAAACATCCAATGGTATCCTGACTTTGCAATTATCAATGCAATTGGCGGTTTTGAAAAACTTGACGGTGCTTACATCGGCACAGTTGCTGTAGCTTACATCCCTGTTGCATTTGTTGTTTTTGCTGAACACATTGCTGTCCACAAGAACCTTTCTTCCATCATCGGCCACGATTTGATTACAGACCCAGGTCTCAACCGCACATTGCTTGGCGACGGCGTTGGTAGCATGGTTGGCGCTTTCTTTGGTGGTTGCCCCAACACTACTTACGGCGAAAGCGTTGGTTGTGTAGCTATCTCCAAAAATGCAAGCGTTATCACAATTGTTTACACAGCAATTATGGCAATTGTAATTTCCTTCGTTGGTCCTTTCTCTACATTCCTTGCAACAATTCCTAACTGCGTTATGGGTGGTGTTTGTGTTGCTTTGTACGGCTTTATTGCAGTATCCGGTTTGAAGATGTTGCAAAAAGTTGACCTCCACGACAACCGCAACTTGTTTGTTGTATCCACAATTTTGATTGCAGGTGTTGGCGGAATGAAGTTGACATTTGGCAAAGTTACAATCACATCCATTGCATGTGCATTGATTTTGGGTATTTTGGTAAATATCATTTGCCACGCTGGCGACAAAAAATCTGTTCAAACAGAAGAACCTAAAGCTGAATAATCCGTAAAATTTTAGTGCGTATCCAAATGGGTGCGCACTTTTTGCGGGACTTTTTGCTAGATGCAGTCGCAATACGTACAAGCGCCCTACTGTGTGCAAATTGTTGCGACCAACAAAACAAAAATAAAAAAGCACTTGCGAAATTGCAGGTGCTTTTTGCTATCTATTTGTTGACAGAACAACAAAATAGAATTATACTCTTTTACAGCAATAAAATGTTATAAAAATGAGAGAACTTAGATGAATAATAAAACGGAAAAAGTTGTTTTTACCGCCTTGATGGCATCCCTTGTGTGCGTTGCCACGATGATAATAAAAATTCCTTCCCCACTAAACGGCTACATCAACCTTGGCGATGGCATTGTGCTTGTGTGTGGGTGGGCACTTTCGCCATTGTATGGTTTTTTGGCGGCGGGCATTGGCTCAGCACTTGCAGACGTGATTTCCGGCTATTTTGTGTACGCACCTGTTACATTTTTGATAAAAGGAACTATGGCATTGATTGCCTTTTTTGTTCATAAATGGCTCGTCAAAAAGATTGGCAAATTTGCATCACAATTGATTGGCGGAATACTTGCGGAAATATTGATGGCATTGGGATACTTTGTGTACGAAGGTGTTTTGTACGGATTTGCACCATCGTTTACAAATATGCCTGCAAACGCAATACAAGGCGCTGCAGGATTGGTTATTGGCATCATTTTGATAAGAATTTTCGAAAAAACTCGCATCAACCTGATAAAATAGCAACAATATAAAACTGAATAGCAATCTACAAAATTTAAAAAGCACATCGGTATGATGTGCTTTTTTTGTGTTTTAAAGTAAATTAAATTGAATTACACAAATTGTTGTTTGTCGGAAATTTGTGTGCAAGTAAGTAGTTATCAAACTACTTTAGCTCGACCAAAATTGCTCGCACAGGAGCGCCATCAGAGCCACCAAGGGCCAAAGGTTGGGCGCAAAGAAAATAGGCACCTTGGACTACATTTTTGAGTACAAGACCCTCCAAAAGGATAATTTGCGCCTTGAGAAGCGTTTTGTGTACTGCAACAAAGTTGTTGTCGTTGCCGACAGTTTGACTCTCCACACCAACAAGTTGAACGCCACTTTCGGCAAGCGCTTGGGCGGACTCAACTGTGATATCTACGTCATTTTTGAACAAAATGCGCAGCTCTGCACCACGTTGTGATTGCTTGGCTTGATTGAGAATTTGCTCGGCAATTTGCGATGTCAATGTGCCTGCAAAATCTGCTACAAAGCAATATCCAACGGTTTTGTGCAAGTCAATTTGCTCCACTGTGTTGCCGTCGGACAAAAAGTGGAAGGGCGCATCGATGTGAGTGCCGTTGTGGGCGCACATGGAAAAGTTTGTTAGGTTGTAGGTGTCGCCACTGGCAATGCGCTTGACGGGTTGCATTTGGGGCGCATCATCACCTGGGTAGACAACACAAGAAAAGACTTCTTGGGAGATATCGTGGATTTTCATTATTACTTTTTCATTCGGCTAGCGAAGGTGGACATCATTTCGCTGATTTTGATTTCTTGTGGGCAAACGGCCTCGCATGCTTGGCAACCAAGGCAGGCAGATGGAAGTTTTTCCGCAGGCATTGTTGCAAAGGCGGAGTTTGTGATAAATCCACCACCACCGTACTTGTGCTCGTTGAACAAACGAATGTACCAAGGGATGTTGAGTTCCAATGGGCAGTAGGTTGTGCAGTAACGGCAGTTTGTGCAATGGAGGGTATCCTTTTGGATCATTTCGTTGCCGATACCCAAGATTGTTTGCATTTCGTCAGCGGTAAGTGGTTTGCTTTCCGCAAAGGTGTTGATGTTTTGCTCTAGTTGATCCATGTTGGACATACCAGAAAGAATCATTGTTACTTGTGGCAAAGATTGCAAAAATCTAAAGTCCCACTCAACAACTGTTGCATCGGGGCGGAATTGGTCAAGGCGCGCTTTGTAGTCGGGGCGCATGTTTGCCAAAGTGCCACCGCGAACAGGTTCCATTACCCAAACAGGAAGGCCGTAGCTTGTTACAAGCTCAACCTTTTCTTTGGCTTGTTGAAGTTCCCAGTCCAACCAGTTTACTTGCAATTGGCAAAACTCCAAGTGCTCGCCAAAGGTATCCAAAACAAGTTTGATTGTTTCCAAGCTTGCATGGGCGGAAAAACCAAGGTGACGGATACGTCCTGCCTTTTTTTGCTCAACAAGGTACTCCATGATGGCATATTGAGGATCTACATAGCCCTTGACGTTGCGGTCGTTGATGCAGTGAAGAAGGTAAAAATCGAAGTAGTCAACGCGACATTTTTCCAACTGTCTGTTGAAAATTTCTTCCTTTTTTTGCAAGTTTTCTACATCGTAGCCGGGGAATTTGTCAGCAAGGTAGAAGCTTTCGCGTGGGTAGTCTGCCAAAACTTCGCCCATGACAAGTTCGGAGTTGCCTTCGTGGTAGCCCCAGGCGGTATCGTAGTAGTTGATGCCGTTAGCCATTGCATGAGCAACCATCTTTTTTGTTGCTTGGATATCGATGTTTTCGTACTTGTCGAGTGTTGGTAGGCGCATGCAACCAAAGCCCAATGCGGAAAGTTGCAAATTTTGGAATTTGTTGTAGATCATAGTGAGGCTCCCTTTGTTAGTGTTGAGATTTTGATTGTTTTTGGCGCAAAATTGGTATCATCACAAATAGAATAACCATCAAATTGCCAAATGCACAAAATATTTATCATATTATAATACACAATTATGACAAAATCAAGAGTTGCAAGCAAATTGGCAATAAAAAATACGCAGAGAACAATCTCTGCGTATTGAATTTGCAAATTATTTAACTTCGCCAAGGTGCCAAGCAAGGTCGTACAATGCTTTGTTGAATACACGCTTTTTAGCAAGTGCTTCTACCATGTCCTCGTCAAAAATTTCGTTGTTGTGCACGCCGATTACACGACTTGTTTTACCTTGGACAAGGCAATCGACAGCGTGAACACCCATGCGGATACCAAGAAGTCTGTCTTGAGAGCTTGCGTGACCACCACGAAGAAGGTGACCAAGGTTAACAGAACGGATGTTGAGTGTGGGCATTTTGTCCAAAATGTCTTTGCAAACATCTTCCGCTGTGCTTGCACCTTCGGCAACGATAACAATGTTGGACATTTTGCCGTGCGCTTGGTTGTTTTTGATACGTTCAACAACTTTGTTGATGTCGTAGGGAACTTCGGGTACAACGATGACTTCCGCACCGCTTTCGATGCCTGCATACAAGGCAATATCGCCACAGTTACGGCCCATTACTTCTACAACCATACTGCGGTCGTTGCAGTACACTGTGTCGCGCAAAACTTTGATGTTGTTTACTGCGTTTTCCACAGCTGTGTCGAAACCGAGTGTAAAATCGGTGTAGGCAAGGTCGTTGTCGATTGTGCCAGGGATACCAATTGCGTTGATACCATACTCCACAGACAATGCGCGCGCACCCATAAAGGAGCCGTCACCGCCAATTACGATGATACCTTCGATACCATGTTTGCGAAGATTTTCCACCGCTTTTTGTTTGCCGGCGGTTGTTTTCATTTCCGGACAACGGGAGGTAAACAAAGCTGTACCACCGCGGTGCAAAACGTTTTCCACATCTTGCATGTCC
>JAZRHU010000078.1:0-12165 GCA_045644945.1 Candidatus Fimimonas sp.
CTCGAAATTGCAAATGGTGCAAAGGTAACAATGCCAGCATTCGCTGAAGCACTTTGGAATGATACATACTTGAGAGTAGTTCTTGAACAAATGCTCGAAGGTAGCGACATTGGCGCAGAACTTGTTCTTGGCGACACAACTTGGATAAACACAAATGCAGGCTGGAAGCAAGTAGCTGGTACAATCAATGGCGAAAGCTACACAGCAGATCAATCACAAGAAGCTTTGAACAACATCAAGGCAGGCGATAAAGTAGAACTTGTTGCTGATGCAACAATCAGCGAAGAGTACACATTCGCTCCAGCAAACTACAAGCTTGGCGAAAACGCAACACTTACAGTTCAAGCAAACGTAGTTGCTCCAGCTGGCACAACACTTGCAGTTGGCGCAAACGCAACAATTGTAGTTGAGTCCGGTGCTCACATCGACGTTTCCAACCTCACAAAAGATTCCTTCAAACCAAGTCTCGAATCCAACCTCAAAATTGCAAACGGTGCAAAAGTAACAATGCCAGCATTCGTAGAACAACTTTGGAATGATGCTTACTTGAGAGTTGCTCTCGAAGAAATGCTTGCAGGTAGCGAAGTTGGCGCTAAGCTCGTAATTGGCGATACAACTTGGGAACTTGCAAAAGACGGCTGGAAAGAAGTTAAAAAAGTAGCTGGCACAATCAATGGCACAAGCTACACAGCAGACCAAGCACAAGAAGCTTTGAACAACATCAAGGCAGGCGACAAGGTAGAACTTGTTGCTGATGCAACAATTAGCGAAGAGTACACATTCGCTCCAGCAAACTACAAGCTTGGCGAAAACGCAACACTCACAGTTTCCGCTAACGTTGTAGCACAAACAGGCACAAAACTTACAGTTGCAGCAGGTAGCACAATTGTAGTTGAGTCCGGTGCTCACATCGACGTTTCCAACCTCACAAAAGATTCCTTCAAACCAAGTCTCGAATCCAACCTCAAGATTGCAAATGGTGCAAAAGTAACAATGCCTGCATTCGTAGAACAACTTTGGGAAGACTACTTCTTGGGTCAAGTTCTCAGAACAATGCTCGATGGTAGCGAAGTTGGTGCACAACTTGTAATTGGCGACACAGTATGGACATTGACAGCAACAGGCTGGACCAATATCTAATTGATGAGATTGACTTAATCTCGGCAGTAACAACAAGCTGAGGTTGCCAAAGGCAATCTCACAAACTCTCAAACAATGTCGAACACACAAATTCGACGCAAAAATAATATTTCTAAGGAGAATATGATATGAACATCTTTTCCCTTTTGGCATTGGTCACAGCAGCTGATCTATTCCCATTTTTCCTTGCTGTTTCAATTGCATCTTTTGTTGCATTTGTAACACTCATCGTTTGGCCACGTAAAAAGACAAACGATCAACCACAACAAACACAATCTAACGAGCCCAAACAAGTGGCTGAACCTTTCAAGCCAGAAATTCTTGTTGGCCCCGACAAACAACACATCATCTCTGGTGCTCCAATCGAAGAACCTGTCGAAGAGCCAGTTGTTGAGCCAGTAGTTGAACCTGTTGTAGAGCCAGCTCCAGTAGAACAACCTCAAGTTGTTGTTGCTACTGTTGCCAAGGCCGAAAACGAAACTGATCAAGGTGTGATGATCCTCGAAGGCAAGGAAGTGCTTGTTCGTTACAAGCGTTCCTTCGAGTCCAAGCTTATGCAATCCACCGAAGAACTCAAGGGTTACTATGCTGAGTTTGTTAACCATGCACTTTCCTACAAAAAGGTAAAGGTAAAGCTCAGTTGGCCTTGCGCTAAAATCAGCCGTAGTCGCGACAAGATTGCTACATTGCTTGTAAAAGGTAAAACAATGTACGTTTACTTGGCTCTCGATCCCGAAATTGCTCGTCAAACAATCAAGGGCAAAATCAAGGACGTGTCCAACAAAAAGCGCTTCCAAGACGTTCCAACATTGTTCAAGGTTAAGTCTCCACTCTCCTTGCGCAAAGCAAAAACTTTGCTCGACAAGTTGATGGAAACATTGGCAATCGACTACGTTGCACCTTCTAGTGCAATTTCTGCCGAAACCTACCCATACGACACAACGGAAAACCTCATCAAGCAAGGTCTCATTCGTGTTCGTACATTGGATGGTAGCCCAATCGAAGATGGCGATATCCTTCGCACAGCAGGCTTTATCATTGGTAACCCAGCTAAACAACCTGTCGAAGAACCACAACCCGAACCAGTTGTTGAAGTTGCTCAACCAGAAGTTGAGTCTGACGAAGGCGTTATGTACATTGACGATAACGAAGTTCTCGTTCGTTACAACCGCTCCTTCACATCCAAGTTGATGCAATCTAGCGACCTCCTAAAGGGCCACTATGCAGAACTTACAAACCATGCTCTCTCTTACAAAAAGGTTAAACTTCGCGTAAGTTGGCCATGTGCAAAACTCAACTACGGCCGTGATAACCTTGCAATCATCACAGTTCGCGGTAAGAGCTTGTACTTGTACTTGGATATGGACCCCGAAGTTGCTCGTCAAACAATCAAAGGCACAATCAAGGATGTTTCCGACAAGAAACGTTACCAACAAACCCCAACATTGTTCAAGATCAAGTCCCCACTTGCACTCAAGCGTGCAAAGACTTTGATTGACGCAATGATGCAAGCAAAGGGTATCGAGTTTGCTCAATCTTGCACAGATGTTTCCGCAGAACAATTCCCATACGACACAACCGAAAACCTCATCAAAGCTGGTCTCATCAAAGTTCGTGCTTTGGACGGTCGCGAAATCGAGGAAGGCATGATCCTTCGCGCAGCTGGCTTTAGCGTTGGTAGCATTGCTCCAGCTAAACCTGCCGTAGTCGAAGAACCACACGTTGTGGAAGTTCCTGCCACTCAAGAAGCTGATTCCGACGATGGTATCATGTTGGTAGACGAACAAGAAATTCTCGTTCGTTACAACCGTTCCTTCACTTCCAAGCTTATGCAATCTAGTGACCTCTTGAAGGGCCACTACGCAGAACTTGCAAACCACGCTCTTTCCCACAAGAAAGTTAAATCTCGTATCAGCTGGCCATGTGCAAAATTCAACCACGGTCGTGAAAATCTTATCACTTTCACAATCAGAGGTAAGGGCTTGTACATGTACTTGGCAATGGATCCCGAAGTTGCTCGTCAAGTAACAAAGGGCACAATCAAGGATGTTTCCGACAAGAAACGTTACCAAGCAACACCATCTTTGTTCAAGATCAAGTCCGCTTTGGCATTGAAACGTGCAAAAGCTTTGATTGATGCTTTGATGCAACAAAAGGGCATTGCTTACGTAGCACCTTGCGCTGATGTTTCTGCCGACAACTACCCATACGACACAACAGAAAATCTTGTAAGAGTGGGCCTCATCAAAGTTCGCACTTTGGATGGTCGCGAAGTAGAAGAAGGCATGATTCTTCGTGCAGCAGGCTTCAAAGTAGTAGAAAGCGTAACTGCCGAAGAAGCTCACACAATGATTAGTGACGAAGTTGCTTCCACATTGGTTGTTGTTGAAGAACCTACAGTAGAAACAAGCGTTACAAACGATGCAGGCGACGTAGTCGAAGTAAGAAACGTAACAATCAAGTCTCTTGGTGCTCGTAGCGGACGTAAGTTTGCTATCAACATCGACACACTTTCCAAGCACTTCCAAAAGGGCGATCGCGTAACAATCGAAGCTCTCAAACGAAAGGGCCTTGTTCCTAAGAAGGAAACAGCAATCAAAGTTTTGGCTCGTGGTACTTTGGATAAGCAACTCATTGTCGAAGCTGCAGCATTCTCTTTGGATGCTATCAAGATGATTGTTCTCGTTGGCGGTACAGCTATCAGAAAGTAATTTGCAACTTGCATAATAAAAACACTCACCTAAACACAGGTGGGTGTTTTTTTGTTTGCGGATATTTGCAAGGTATTGATGGTACATCAAGCCAATTGGTGCTTTGCGATGTTTTTGTGCATTTTTCAACCAGTTTTGTTGAGTTCCGTTGGTGGTGTAATGGTTCCAAGTAGGCCAAAACTAATTTTGTGCAAAATTGTCGATGTTTGTCGAAACTCTATAACTATGTTATAAACCACCAACACAAAACGGACACTTATATGCCCAATTCGGCAGTTCAAACAAATTGGGTATTGACATTTTAAATTGTGTTAATTAAAATTTTAATATATAAATAAATATATATAGGAGCGTAAACTAACATGAAAAAGTTTATATGCTTTGCATTGCTTGTTGTGCTCGCAGTCACAATGGTTACTGCTGTTGCCTGCGAACAACACACTTGTCAAAATGTATGTTCAACTTGTGGCAAGTGCACAAATACATCTTGTACTGATTCCGCTTGCGTAGACAAGTGCCAAGGCCACCTTCCTCCACACAGTTGTCAAAGTGTTTGTGGCGAGTGTAGCAAGTGCACAAATGCATCTTGCACCGAAGCTGTTTGTGCAAACAAATGCTCAGGTCACCTTCCTGCACACACCTGTCAAAACAAATGCCCAACTTGTGGTAAATGCACCAACGAAAATTGTGCCGAATCCGTTTGTGCGGAAAAATGCCAAGGACATGCTCCTGCACACACTTGTCAAAATGTTTGCGAAGAATGTGGCAACTGCACAAATGCAACTTGCACCCAAGCTGTTTGTGCAAGCAAATGCCCAGGTCACACAGTAGCGGGTGGCGATACCCCTGTCAAGGTGTACATGGTGGGCGACAGCACAGTTTGCAACTACCAAAACGACACATCTTTGGCCTTCCCTCGTAACGGCTACGGCATGTGGCTTGGAAAATATCTCAACGAAAACGCAACAGTTGTAAACTTGGCCCTTTCCGGTCGCAGTAGTAAGAGCTTCTTGCAAGAATCCAACTACACAACACTCAAAAACTCCATTGCCAAAGGCGACTACCTCATCATTGGCTTTGGTCACAACGACGAAAAAGCTGACGACAACACTCGTTACACAAACCCAACTGGCGATGTAAATGACCAAACAAGCTTCCAATACTACTTGTACACCTACTATGTAAAGTTGGCATTGGATGCGGGCGCGCACCCAATTTTGTGCACACCAATCGTTCGCAGACACACCGAAAACAACTACGCAGGTAGCAGTGGTCACGTAACAAACGGTGGCGACTACGCTCAAGCAATTGTAGATTTGGGCGCAAAGTACAACGTTCCAGTAATCAACCTTCGCGACCTCACAAAAGAGTTGTACCTATCTTTGTCCGCCGACCAAACTGCCAAGTTGCATGCAACAACAGGCAAGGTGGAAACAAACATCGACAACACTCACTTGAATAGCTATGGTGCAGCACAAGTTGCCTACATGCTTGCAAGTGCATTGACAACATCCACAAGTGGATTGGCAGGCTACGTTGATGAGTCCAAGCTTGTTGCCCCAGTCTACGAAGATGTTATCCTCAAAAACGAGTTCGACCAACCCGAGCCAGGCGACACAACCGTGTACGGCAAGTGGGAAATCACAAGCTACGGCACCTATGGCCAAGCAAAACATCAAGACCTTGACCTCGTTTACTACTCCTCTGGCCCATTGGAAGGCAAAGTATCTAGTGGTGTTGGCTACGTCAAAGCAACCGACAGCGCCGGCAACGGCTCCGTTAAGGATGGCGTAATCAGTACGGAAAAGGGCTACGTAGAGTTTAGACCTGCAACCAATGGTATCATCACCATTCCAATCAAAAACGCAACAACCAAAGCGTTCTGGATTAACCAAATCAATGACGAAACAGACCGCATTGTATCAGTTGGTGGCTTTATGGCAGGTTCGGAAAACCAATCTGGCGATTTCTTTACAATCACAACTGGCTCCGACCGCTTTACACTAACATTGACAGTAAAACAAGGCTACACCTACCGTATCGCTATCCACGGCTCCAAGATGCAAATTTACGATTGCACCTGGGTGGAAACGGACGACTCCGACGATAACGGCGGACAAACCCAACCCGACGAGCCACAAATGGACTTGACGGAAACAAACACAGTAGTTGTTATTCTCGATGGCGACTACACCAAGGCGGATCTATCCAAACTGCAACTCAAGGCCTACAACAGCGATTTCTACGGCCTAAATTACAAGCTCGACCAAACATTGACAATCGTTAGCTACACAGCTGAGCTTGTCGATGGCAAGACCAAGGTTACATTCACCGTTGAGGAAAGTGTATTTGGTATCTATGTTGCCGACCACTTTGCAACACCCAACTACGACTCAAGCAAAAAGGAAACCATCATCCAACGAGCAACAAATGCTGTAAGCTGGCAATTGGATAACGGCGGTTGGGACAAGGACTACAGCCTCCACATCTCTCGCGCTTGGAACGGCTCGGAAAAGAAAATTACCAAGGGCTGGACTGCTAGTGGCAAAGACCTTGGTACAATCGATAACGATGGCACCTACAGTGAAATGCGCTTGATTGCCGAAGCTTACCGCCTCTCCACAGACGAAGCTCAAAAGAAACTCTTCTTGGATAGCTTCAACAAGGCATTTGCATTTTTGCAAAATCTCCAATATCCAACTGGTGGCTTTGCTCAAGTTTACCCACGTCGCGGTCAATACAGCGACAACGTTACCTACAACGACAACGCAATGATCAGTGTCTTGAAACTTTTGCAAGACATCACAAAGCAAAACTACCCATTCGATCAAGGTGGCATTGCAAACACAAACATGCAACAACTTGCTTCTACAATGGTTGCAAAAGGTGTGGAATACATCTTGGAGAGCCAAATTGTTGTTGGTGGCACAAAAACAGCTTGGTGCGCTCAACACCATCCCACAACCTACGCCCCAGTAAAGGCGCGTGCTTACGAGCACCCATCCATCAGCGGTAGCGAAAGTGTGGAAATTGCCAAGTTCTTGCTCACTTTGGTAGACAACGCCAAAGCACAATCTGCAGCAAAAGCAGCAATTGCCTACCTCGACTCCGTCAAGTTGGAAAACACCTCTTACGATGCCGAAACTGCTCCTTACTTCTTCGAAACAGAGGGAGAAACAATCTGGTATCGCTTCTACGAGATTGGCACAAACAAAGGTATCTTCAGCGATATGAGTGGCGAAATCTTCTACGACGTATCCAAAATTGATGCTGAACGTCGCACAGGCTACAACTGGTGCGTAGATACCCCCAAAAAGCTCCTCAAGGTCTACAACGAAGTTGGCTACTACGCAAACAAAGTGGTGGTAGTTGTATCTGCAAACATCGCAGGTAATGGTTGCACCTTGGAAAAGGACACAGTTATCAACATCGAAATCCCAATGAAATAACCTTTCAACAAATTTTCGACCTTTAAGGCAGAAGCTGTGCCAACTTGGCAAGTTCTGCGTAAAAATATATCAGGAGGTACACCATGAACAAAAAAACAAGACTATTGACCCTTCTTGCATTGGTATGTATTTTGCTAACAAGCGTACTTGTTGCTTGTAGTCACGAACACACCTTTGAAGACAAGTGGTCAAGTGACGCTACACATCACTGGCACAATGCTACCTGTAAACATACAGACGTATTCTCTGCCAAAGGTGTTCACGATGATGCTAACAACGACGGCTCATGTGATACATGTGGCTACGGAAGTTGCACTCACACCTTTGCAACCGAGTGGTCCTTTGATGCAACAGGTCACTGGCACGCATCAACATGTGGCCACAGCGTAAAAAGTGGCGAAGCAGCCCACGTAGACTCCAATAGCGATGGCCTTTGCGACACATGTACTTACGAATGTGGCAAACACACTCACACCTATTCAACAGAGTGGACAATCACAGCGGAAAAACACTGGCACGCAGCAACATGTATCCACACAAACATGATGCAAGCTCTTGCTAACCACTTCGACAACAACAAAGACTTCGTTTGTGATGCATGCGAATACGTAATTCACGAGCACACAGCGGAAGAAGGCTGGACAACCAACATCGAAGGTCACTGGCACAAAGCTACTTGCGAACACGAAGATACCAAAGTGGACTACGCAGAACACACCGACGAAAACGGTGACGCTAAATGTGATGTTTGTGAGGAAAAGATTTTGGAAAATGTTTCCTACAAACTCAACATCAGCGACCTTGAAACAGGTACTCGTTCCGCAGACGAAATCAACGGCAAGTTCACAATTACTTCCGGCTCGGAAGTTCGCAACAGAACCAAAACATTCGAAGGAGTTGAGTACAGCAAATCAGTAAAAATCGGCAACAGTGCTACGCAAATTAAAGTTTCCGTTCCCGGTACTGGTACACTCTTCTTCCTCATTCAAAATGGTTCAAGTGGTGCTGCAACACAATTTGTTACAGTTACTGCACCTGACGGCACAGTTCGCGACATCGAGTTTGACGGAACAAACAATGGTAGCCCTGTTCTTAAGATTGAGCTTGACGTTACCGAAGGCGAATGGATCATCTCCCGTGGTAAAAACGGTGGTACACAAGACGTTTTCTATCTCGAACTTACCTGCGCGGTAGAAGTTTCTCCCGAAAATGGCTTTGCAATCGTTTCCGAAGGCAAAACTGACTACCTTGTTGGCGAAGCTTTCGATCCATCTAAACTTCAACTCAACTCCACATTTACAAGTGGCAAAACTGATACTCTCCCAATTGAAAATGTAACAATCGACACATCCAAATTGGACATGAGTAAATCCGGTGTTTACGAAGTATCCATTTCTTACAAAAACTACACCCCACTTACATACTTGGTAAAGGTGTATGCACCCGAGTCCATCGAACTTGGCTTTGATGCTATCGAAAAGATTGCCAACTCCAACGCAGGCAACGGTGTATATTTCAACCACAGCTTCCGCGAGTTGTACCGCGTTGGCGATACACTTGATACTACTGGCCTCACAGTTATTGTAGTTGCAAAGTGTGGCGACGATGCGCTCAAGTTCAAAGTTAGCGACTACGAAATTAGCGGTTTCGACTCTGCCGAAGCAGGCGAAAAGACACTTACAATCTCCGCTAATGGCGTTTCCGCAACAACAGTTGTTCACGTAACAAGCAACACTCCAACAGCGGACGAAAATGGTATCATCCACGTTTTGGTTGACCCCGCATACCTTGGTATTCGTGGCGAACTCAGTGGCCCATACTACGTATTCAGCACAATCCAACAAGCACTTGATTTCCTTCAAAATGCCGATGCAACAGCTCAAAAGGAAATTTCCATTGCTCCTGGCCTCTACAAAGAAAAATTGGAAATCACAATTCCTAACCTCAAGATTATGGGTGTTGGCGAAAGTGCAGATCAAGTTGTTATCGAATGGGATTCTCTCTACGGTCTTAATGACGCAAGTGGTTTCACTCACACAACCGACTCCACAGCAACAGTTGCAGTAAGAGAACAAGCAGTTAACTGCGTTATCGAAAACGTAACAATTTCCAACTACTGGAACACTCAAGAAAGACTCGACCAAGCTGGCCTTGCAATCGAACGTAACCTTGCATTGCTCGTTCAAGCAGACATGTTCATCATGCGCGACAGCCGTCTTCTTGCTATCCAAGACACATTGGAATTGTTCACCGGACGTCAATTGTTCGAAAACACATTCATCTCCGGCTACACCGACTTTATCTTCGGTACAAACAACACAACATACTTCAAAGACTGCACAATCCACGTGATCGACACATCCAAGGATGACTCTGGCACAGCGGGCTACATCACAGCGTTCAAGGGCTCCAACAAGGGCGCATCCGACTCCATCGTTTACGGCGCTATCTTCGACAACTGCAAGTTTACTGCTGACGAAGGCGTAACTGCAGGCAAAACAGCTATCGGCCGTACTTGGGGCGCGTATGCTGCAGTTGCAGTAATCAACTCCGAACTTGGCGAACATATCTCCGTTGACGGCTACAATTCAGCTGAAAACAAGAACAAGAGATACATCTCCATGAACGGTATTCACCCAACAGATGCAACTGTTCAATTTGTTGAGTACAACAACACAGGCGCAGGTGCCATTACCGAAGCGGTTGCTGGTATGACAATGCTCACAGCCGAACAAGCAGCAAACTACGCTGACTTTGCAGTTATCTTTGGCACAACAAACGGCAACATTTCCTACCTTGACCCATGGAATCCCGAATCCACCGAGATTGTAGTAGACGATCGCGATTACTACTACTTCAATGGTGGCGAAAGCGCAACAGGCACATCTCACACATTCGACACAACCACAACCATTGCCAAAGGCGCAACACTCGAGTGGGACGGTCTTTTGATCAGCGCAGAAGCTGGCAACGTTGCTTGGAACAGTAACGCAAACGCCCTCAACATGAAGGCAGGCGCATTTATCAAATTTACAGTTCCAGCTGGCACAACAGTTATTGTAGAAACATATCCAAACTACAACTACTTCACATTGAACGGTGTTGGCACATCTAGCGCTAACATGCTCAGTCAATACTACGCTAACGAAACAGAAGTTACACTTCTTTCCACAGGCGACTTGTACATCTACTCCATCATCATCAACCCTAACGAACAAGCTCCCGAAGCAGCTACTCTCACACAAATCAAGGTAGAAGGTCTTCCAACTAACTACGTTGTTGGTGGCGAGCTCGAGCTCGAAGGCGTTGTTGTAAAGGGTTTCTACTCCGACAACTCCGTTCGCGTGTTGGAAGGCTACACAGTAGATAGTTCCGCTGTAAACAACAGTGCCGAAGGCGAGTACGATGTTGTATTTGGCTACGAAGGTCTTTCCGCAACAGTAAAAGTTACCTTCGAAGATCCAAACGCTGGCCCCGAAATTGCAAAAGATACCTATCTCGATTTCTCCACACAAGACGGTCTTGCAGCAGTACAAAACAATCCAAAGGTAACAATTTCTGGTTCCGTTCGTCACAACGGTGCGGAAATCCAAATCAAAGGCACAATCTCCTTCCAAGTAAAAGCTGGCACAGTTGTTACTGTTATTCCTTATGCTAACACACAATATGCATCCTTCACATTGGGTGCGGAAGGCGAACAAAATCTTCCAGTTCAAAATGGTGGCTACGCTGTTATGTTCCAAGAAGATTGCACAGTAGTGTACACCGGCCTTGATAACAACTACCTTGTTGGTATTCAAATCACTTGCCCAATTGCTGATGGCAAGTACGTATTTGGTGGCTCCACAGTAGAAGGCGACGTAACAGGTATTCTTGCATCCGTTCCAGGCCTTTCCATCTCCGGTACATGCAAAACACACAGTGGCGGTGCACAACTTGGCCACGACTCCCAAATCATCTTTATTGCTCCAGCATTTGCAACAGTAACAATCCAAGGCTACGACACAAGCTACGGCCAACTTGCAGTTAGTGTTGATGGCGAGATTGTAGAAATGAACGACAAAGCTCAATACGTGTTCACTCCTGCTTACCCAGTGCAAGTGGAAATCAAAGCACTTAACGTTGGCACAGAGGAAGCTCCCGCTTACAACAAGTCCTACATCACATACATCGACGTTGATGTTCCAACATTTATCGAAGAAAACCTCTCCATCAGCTTTGGCTCTGCAGGCAACTACAAAGATAGCGGTGTAGATTTCTCCGGTATCCAAATTGGCGACAACGGTGGCAACAACTCCCAAGTAAAAAACGGCTCCTTCTCTTTGGCAGTACGCAAAGGTGCGGAAGTTACCATCCACGGCTACAACGGCTACACATCCTACACAATCAATGGCGGTGCGGAAATTACAGAGGAATTCCACACCTACAAAGCAACAGTTGATTGTATCCTTACAATCACTCCAGTAAGTGGCAACAACTACTTCTACTCCATTGATATTGTTTACCCAGTTGTTTTCGAAGAATCCACAACAATCGATCTTTCCGCAACTGGCGCAAACATCCAAGGTGGCAAAGGTACTTACGAAGGCCTCAACGTTGACGCTACAAGTGGTAAGTTTGCAGACAATGGTAGCGGTTGGACACAAGTAAACTCTGGCACAATCATCACATTGAACGTGTTGGAAGGCGCACAAGTATCCGTAACAGCATACAACAGTGCAGATAACTTCGAAATTGTAATCGCTGATGGTGTTTGCACAATCACAGTAAAAGCAAACGACTACCTCAAGGCAATCGCAATTGCTTACCCAGTTGTTTACGACAAGGCAACAACAATCGATCTTTCCGCAACTGGCGCAAACATC
>JAZRHU010000079.1:0-37583 GCA_045644945.1 Candidatus Fimimonas sp.
ATTTTTGTGCGCACCACGTATCGACAACCTTACAAGTGTGTACACATCCATTCAAGCGTTGCTCAATTGCAATCCCCAAACAATTGCAATGGCAGTTTGCTTGGATAACGAAGAAGTTGGTAGCGGTACTCGCCAAGGCAACCCAAGATTTGTATCCCAAGTGGTTGATGCACTTTGCGACGGACTTGGTATGGACGCTGTTGCACGCCAAAACGCAATCGAAGGTGGCATGGTGCTTTCTGTGGATAACGGCCACGCTTGCCACCCCGCTCATCCCGAAAAGAGCGATGCCCTTTACCGCGCATACCTCAACAAAGGTATCGTTATCAAACATCACACTAACTACGCAACTGATGGTTTGAGTGCAGCGTTGTTCAAAAACATTTTGCAAAACAACGGCGTTGCCTTCCAAGATTTGTACAATCGTAGCGACATGCGTTGTGGCTCCACAGTTGGCCTTGCAACCGCGCGTGAACTTGGTATCAAAACTTGCGATATCGGCATGCCCCAACTTGCAATGCACTCCGCTTGCGAAACTTGTGGCACAACGGACGTTCAAACAATGCAAGATGCCTTGACGGCCTTTTTGAACGCAAGCCCAGCTGATTTGATTGCAAAGTAATTGGATGCATCAAGCAGTTGAGTAGACAATTTTATACAAAAAATCAAGCGGACAATTTTGTCCGCTTTTTTGATGCGAAAATATCAAAAAATGCAACACGTGTGCGATTTTTTTGACTATTTGGGCGTTATTAAAGATGTTTTGAGTTCTGATTGTCGGCCGATTTTGCGAATAATAATTTTGCAAGCAACTCCACAATTTTTGTGGGGTTGTTTTATTTTGCGAAAAAGTGTCAACACTTGTTGCACAGGGGGGTAGAAATGCAAAGTAGATTGTTCGCATTGTTTTTAGCAATGGTAATTTTGATTGCAATGGCGCACTTTATGCCAAGAGAGCTGTACAAGCAGGTGGATTTGTCAGGTGCAACCTGTCAGGTGTTTTGCAAAAACACGTCACTTGAACACACGGACGTTGGCTTTGGAAAGATTGTCAACTGCAATGGAATGGAGCTTTTGCAAGCACTACAAAGTTGCCAAGGCGTGGATGGCGTTAGTATCAGTTGGCAGGCAAAAACACAACACGTATCGGCGTTTTTGCGCAAATTTGACGTCAAAATACATACAAAACAAACAATTGATGGACTAACTGTGATTTGTGGCTATTCGCAAAATATTCGTGGCTACATCTACTTGGATGGTCACAAAACAAACGTGCAAATTGCCTTTGATGGCCAAACTGTCACAGTGGGCAGTCCACTTATTTTAGGCGACTACTGATTTTTTCGTTTTGGCTACCCGTAAGAACTTTGTGAGACGTTGTGTGTTGAAGTTTTGCAAACAATGCCAGAACATCACATCAGCACATTCACCTGTAATGTTGCAAATCGTAATTTTTGCAAAACCAAAAATTGTGGCGTCAAGTGGTTGCAAAGTTACTAGTTTTGGCTATGGTGTGGTTGCTTGGTTACGTACAATTGCACATCCCTCCCAAATGGCCAAGGTTTGCACACTTTTTGGCCCAAAGCAGTTGCAACCAATGTGGGTGCATGTCAAACGGTATTTGTGTAGGATTGCAATTGCTCAGCAATTTGACCAAATTGCTTGTGACATCATACAAATCAAATTTTTGTGCAATTTTGTATAAAATGCCAACAACCTGTCAACAATCTAATCAAACAATAATGGAGGATAACAATGAGTTCAACAAATCAAACAAATAAATTTACAAGATTTTTGCGAAACAACGCGGCACTTTTGCTACTTGTGTTTTGCGTGGTGGCAATCTCCGCTGTGGTGATTGCAGTAAGCGTAACTGGCGACGACCCAAACACACCAGTTGGTGGTAACCCTAACGACCCTATTGGTGGCAATCCAAGCGATACCCCTGTGGACGAAACACCAAAGCCTGTGATTGTAAAGGAAAAGATTTATTTTTCCTCCCCAGTTGCCTACCAAAGTGTTGGCATGCAGTACACCGATGACGAATTGTTGTTTGTGTTCAATCCAACTTTGAACCAATGGGCAACACACAATGGTGTGGATCTTATTGCTACGGAAAACACCCCAGTTGCTTCCATGTACGACGGCACAGTTGTGGAAGTGGGCGAGAGCTACGGCATGGGCCACTACGTAAAGGTGGACCACGGCGAAAACGTTATTGCAACCTACGCATCCTTGGCGGATGTTCAAGTTGTGGCGGGGCAAGTTGTCAGCAAAGGGGAAAAGATTGGCGTGGTTAGCACAACGGCATCCTACGAGTTTTCCGATGGGGCGCATTTGCACTTGGAAGTGACTCAAAATGGCCAACACGTTGACCCAATGGCCTATGTAAATGGCGAAATCTACCGCGAAGTGGAAAAGACCGTAACAGAGTAGTCCATCGCAAAAAACCACCACGTATCGCCAAAAAATGCAGTTTTGTTTGCAAAAATGCGACTTTTGCATGCAAATATTGGCGCGTTTGACAATCTGCGACCATCAATAGCGTACGGGAGGAAATATTTCTCCCAATAGAGTATTGTTAACGCACTTTTTGCAAACGGCAATTTTGGCTTGATGGTTTTGTCAAACATCAACGTTATCTACAAAGCCAAAATAGAAGTGTAACAAAATGGCTTTGTGAGATAAATAAAGGCAAGTTAACATCTTGCCTTCAAATAAGGCAAGGAAACCCCTTGCCTTTTCTTTTTGCCTAAAAGGCCCCTCTTTCAACAAAAGTTTGCAATATTGTGCCCTTTGCTTGCTTTACAATTTGCCACATGAACGTCTACATCGAGTACGCATTTTTGGATAATTTAACAATGGATTGCCTAATACTGCTTCTTTCTACAACAACGTTGGCACAAAAGGCAAAGTGGTATCGTATTTTGCTTGGCGGGGTGGTGGGTAGTGTCACAGCCTTGTTGACATTCACTTTGGATGGAATTTTGCTATACGTATCAAAGTTTTTTGCGCTAATGTTAATGTGTATTGCCACCGTTGGCTTTGGCAAAAAGTTGTTTTGGTGTATTGTTGCAACCTTTGGCTACACCTTTTTGCTTGGCGGTGCTATTGTGGGATTGTTCAATTTGGGACAACCCTTTGTGGGTGGCGTCATCTACCAAAGTGATATTCCATTGTTTTGCTACTTTGGTGCGATTTTGTTTGTGGTAATCATCGTAAAACTGGGTGTTGCCTACGCAAAGGATGTCAAAAGGGTGCTACCCAACGTGCACAATTGCCAAATTGTTTTGGATGGTTGCCACGATGTAAAGGCGCTGTACGACAGTGGAAACAGTGCAATTTGCCACAGTTTGCCATTGTGTTTTGTCAGCAAAAAGTTTGCAGATACCATTGCAAAACGTATGCTTTGTGGTAAAACGTGCAATGTGCAAGTATCCACAATCGCAGGCAAAAGCACCTTGGTTGCAACCCAAGGACAGGTTGTTTTGGACGGCAAAAATATTGATGTTTACTTTGCAATTGGCAAGATGTCCCCGTTGTACGACGTGATTTTGGCAAGCAGTATTTGCCTGCAAACGTCATCCAAACAACAGTAAAACTGATGCCAAAATCCCATCCTCAATGTGCAAATTTATCACAATCAAAATATAAAATTACCACAATCGAAATGCAAAATGCACCTGATAAAAGTGGCAAATATGCCTACTTTCAAGGAGTAAAAACCGCCACATTTTTTTGTTGTTCACGTCAAAATAGGACTTTTGAGGTGTTTAGCAAATGTGTTGCGATCAATACTAAACTCGTCATTAACAACTACAAAAACCATATTTAACAACTACAAAACAAGGAGATTTGTATGAAATTGTTTGCTTTTTTAAAGCTCTTATTGCAAAAGCTGTGTATCTCGCAAAACGCAGTAAACTACCTTTGTGGAAACGAAGCTTTGCCCCAACCTTTGACGGCAGAGGAGGAGGCGGAGTGCTTTGCCAAGATGCACGCTGGCGACAGTTTTGCTAGAGACAAACTTGTGGAACACAATTTGCGTTTGGTGGTATTTTTGGCCAAAAAATTCGAGTCCACAAACCTGGATATGGAAGACCTTATTTCCGTTGGAACAATTGGCCTCATCAAGGCCATCAACAGCTTCAAGGCGGAAAAGCAAATCAAGCTTGCCACCTACGCAAGCCGTTGTATCGAAAACGAAATACTGATGTATCTGCGCAAGCTTTCCAAGGTCAAGCAGGAAGTGAGTCTTGATGAACCACTAAACGTGGATGGCGAAGGCAACGAGCTACTTCTTGCTGACGTTTTGGGTACCGATGCCGATGCCATCTACAACGACGTGGAAAGTCAGGTGGAGCGCAAATTGCTTGCTGATGGCCTTGCAAGGCTAACTTCACGCGAAAAGCAAATCATCGAAATGCGTTTTGGTTTGGATGGTGGTGAAGAGCGCACTCAAAAAGAGGTTGCCGATCTACTTGGCATTTCGCAATCCTACATATCCCGTTTGGAAAAGAAAATCATCTCCCGTCTAAAAAAGGAAATTGCCAAACTGGTGTAGGTTGTTTAACTTTTTGTGGTTTGCTTAGGTAAGCTTTAGGTAGCAAGCTACAACGGTTTTGCGGTAATTGCCTAGTTGCGTTGTTGGTATAGTTGGGGCTTACAGCTTTCCCTTTCCATCCAAAAATAATAAATAGGCCATTTTGTTCCCTTTGCAAAACGTTTGCCATATCACGCGCTAGATGTTATAATACATTCGTTAAACTAAGTAAAAAACAACTCCTACGCGTGTACGCGCAAATTTGTAGCAATCTTGTTAGTGCTTGTTTTGGTATTGTTTACCCTTCTGTGGTTGATTGCAACCTAGATAATGGCGAAGACAGCATCACAACAATGGTGGCAACATTATCTAAAACAATTTGCGCAACATATTTGCAAAACTACGGTAGTGCGTCAACCTATGGCGCAAAATACAACAGAAAAAGGAATCCACTATGAAAAAGTCTTTTCGTATTTTGCTGACACTTGTTCTTGCGCTTGTGATGGTGTTGTCCCTCACAGCATGTGCAAATGTTTGCGTATTTGGCAAACAGACATTTGAAGAAGTATCAGCACAATCTGCAACATGCACCCAAGCAGGTAACATTGCTTACAAACATTGCACCGAGTGCGATGGCTACTTTGATACAAATGGCAAGGTCATCACAAAGGAACAAACCATTGCGCCTGCACTTGGACACAACATCTCCGAGCATCCTGCCGTTGCACCAACTTGTACACAAGATGGTAACATCAAGTACTACAGTTGCTCCGTTTGTGACAAAAACTTTGCCGACCAAGCTGGCACAATCGAGAGTGGCATTGTAATTGTCGAGTCAACTGGTCACACATCCCTCGTTGACATTGCGGAAGTTCCCGCAACTTGCACAACGGAAGGCCTCACAGTAGGCAAGCGTTGCTCCGCATGCGAGGAAATTATTGTTGCACAAACAACAATTCCTGCACTTGGCCACGATATGGATAAAGGTGTTGTAACAACACCTGCAACTTCCACAACGGATGGTGTGCGCACATACTCCTGCCAACGTAAAGACTGCAACCATACAACTACTGAAAAAATCGACAAACTTGGCGATATCACAGAACCACGCTACGTCGATCTTTACGCGCTAAACGACCTCCATGGTGCAACAAGCACAATTGCCAAGATTGGTGGCTATCTCAAAGAAAGAAAGCAACAAGATCCAAACACAGTTTTGCTTAGCTCTGGCGATATGTTCCAAGAAACATTGGAGTCTAACTCCAACTACGGACAATTGCTAAACGCTTGCATGGCGGAAATCGGCTTCGAGTGCATGACTATTGGTAACCACGAGTTCGACTGGGGTATGGACAAACTCAAGGCTTTGAAGGCTCAAACATCCATCAAGTTTTTGGGTGCAAACATCTACCATTGGGATCGCAACACAGGCTGGGGCGACTTTGCATCGGAAATTGCCGAGCCATACCACATTGTAAATTTGGAAAACGGTCTTAAGGTTGGTATCATTGGCGTGATTGGCTCTAACCAAATCACATCTATTTGTGCAAACCTTGTTCAAAACATTGGCTTCAAGTACCCAAGCGAAGTGGTGCCTGCTCTTTCCGAAAAGCTCCGCAACGAAGAAAAATGCGACGTTGTTATCGTAAGTATCCACAATGGTGCAAGCGACACAATGAGTGATAGCTACTTGGATATGTCCCAATATGCCGATGCAGTATTTTGCGCTCACTCCCACCAAAAGGAATTGAGCGAAAAGAACGGTGTTCCTTTTATCCAAGGTGGCGATGATGGCAGATACATCTCCAACATTCGTTTGAAGGTGGATGTTGATGGCAAAGTTAGTTGCGTTACAAAACAAAACATCTCCTACAGTAACAACTGGGCAGAAGACAAAACTGTTGCCGATATGGTAAAAGCATCCAACGATGCCGTTAGCCAAATGGCAAGCCAAAAACTTGCAACACTAAGTGGTAGCTTCAACAAACAAGGCGAGTACGGACTTCCACGTTTGGTATGCCAAGCCATGGCAGATCTTGCAAAAGACCTAGGTTACGATATCGACATGGCACTAACCAACCAAGCGCGCAACAGCTTGTATGGTGGCAATGTTACCTACACTCAACTGTTCAATTCCCTCCCATTCGATAACATCGTCTACATTGCCGAAGTTAGTGGCAAAGACCTTTTGAGACAAACAAGTTACGGCAACTTTTGGCGTGTTAGCGGAGAACCAATCGTATCTAGTGGCACCTACACAATTGCCGTTATCGACTACGTTTTGTTCCACCAAAACTCATCTCGTCAGTACGACTACTTCCCCTCTGCATTTGAAAATGGCAAACAACCAATTCCACTTGTAACGGAAGAAAACCCAATCTTGAACTACCGCGATATTACCAAAGCATACCTCTTGGAACTTGGAACTGTAAGCTCTGGTGACTACTCCAATTCCAACGCACATTGCAACAAAAACAATCTCGGTCAAAGTGTAACTTTCAACGATGCGCAAGCACAAGCAAGCATCCTTGTTGATGACGCGCTTGCCAATGCATTTGGTTGGTAAAAACTTCAAAAAAACAACACAGGTCAGCGATTTTCGCTGACCTTTTTGTTAGCTATACATACTTTTCAAGCACGTTTTGCCCAATTGTGTTGCCACTTGTGTGCAAAATTATCGCGTGTGTTTCGGCCAAATCTAAACAGTTTTTTTGCAAATTTGCAATAGTAAACCGCATCAAGACTAGCAGTCCGTAGGGTAGCTATTTGTTAGAAAAGCGTATTTGCAAAATCTGCTTTGTTATCAATCGAAAAGTCAAAAAAGCAACACGTATCCCCAAAAATGACGTTTTTTGGCAAGTATCTACAAAAACAACTTGTTGTAACTTTGTCATTTTGCCCAAAACAGTTGATTTTTTGCAATTGATAGTGTATAATACCACTACTGCACTAGGTGGGGAGCTAGCGGTGCCCTGTAACTCGCAATCCGCTACAGCGAGACTGAAAGGTTATGGAAGGTTTTTGGTGTGGGAAGCAGGCCCTTGTAAGGAGTGTTGATCTCAAGGTCTTGTGCAACGTGACACTGCGAACCGTGTCAGGGTGGGAACACAGCAGCACTAAACAGCTCGAGCGTGTGCCACGAGGTAGCTTTGGGGGAGCCACCTGCAAGTATACCGTTTCGGCATCAATCATCGACCGTAGCCGTGCAGTCATTGATATCTATGCGACAAGTAATCCACTTGTCGCTTTTTTAAAAAAATAATGCGACAGGCGAATTTACCTGTCGCTTTTTATTTGTGATAATTAAATTGGTTGAATTTGAAGATTTTATGTTACAAAAGTAATTAACAAAATTTTATCAGTTCGCATTTGTGGTAGTTTTCATGTGTTCAACAAACAATCTCCATGCAAAAACTGCTGCTTCATCTTTGTCGCCGAATCTTTTTCTTTGCACATATTGGCCGTACTCATAGTCCAGCCACTCTGTAACGATGTAATTTCCGAGTATATTTTTAACTATCGTTATTTTTGCTTGCGCCATCTTGCGTTGGTTGCAATTCAAAAAGTTACAAATGTAAATTTCTTTGGATATATTTGCATGCTTTTTGATGTATTCCTTAAGACTGCAATAAGTGATGGGGAAATAGTCGGTATAGTTAGGATAACTTTTCCTAAACCTGTCAACAAGTTTATCGTCATCTGAAACCAACGCCAAACCAATTTCCGAACAATAAATTTCCAACTCTGCATAGGGATGTTGCAACTTTGGCTCATCATCGTAGGGGTTGTAGTCACTTTTACCAAAAGATTCGATGTGAGGAAGCTTAAAACTTAATATTTCTGCTGCAGTGTAGTGCGTAGGAATTGCCGAAAAAACAGCCCATACCCATTGGAAATCATCTTGATCCAGCATATCAACCAATTCTTTTGTGCTTAGTAAGATGTGCGATGTGTTTTCAATTAGTTGGTAGTACTCGCTTTTTCTTGGGTACGCTTCAATATCGCTTATCAACCACAAGTAGTCGCTATCGTCTAATTGTAAATTTGCCAATACATCACGCATACTCATAGGTGTAAGATAATCAAAGTAGATAGACGTCCAGACTCTTTTCATGATGCGCCTCCTTTGTAGACACTATTGTAGCATAAATCGTTGAGAGAGTAAAGAGTAAAATTTGATTTCAATCAAAATGCTATGTTATATCTTAGCATTTTGGTTTGTTGCATTAATAGGTATTACTTGTTATTTTGCGGTCAACTGTGTGACAGGTACTATTGTTGCTTGACATTTTTTGCACTTGGTGGTACAATTGTCTTATCAAATCAAAGGAAAATAACCATGCTACAAGAAAAAATTGATCGTATCAACTTTTTGTCACGCAAGTCCAAGACTGTTGGTCTTACTGATGTCGAAAAACAAGAACAACAAAAGCTCCGCCAAGAGTACATTGCCGAGTGGCGTTTGGGTATGACTCAGGTGTTGGACAACACCTATATCATGGACGAAAAGGGCAACAAAACAAAGCTTACTCCCAAGCAATAGTTTTGCACCAACTGTGCAAGTGGTGCGGTATTGATTTGCAATACCATCCCAAAATGATACAACACCAAAGGTGTTACTAAACAAACAACTGCAAAACAGTTGCAAAAAACAAATCAATTTGTTACAATATCTACATAAATGCGTTCGAAAAAGGACAACGCTTTTGTAAAACGTGCACACAGAGAGTTTGCCACCTGCTGAGAGGCAAATTGCAACAGTACAAAAGATATCACCTTACAAGCAGACAAGCTGAAAATTTAGTAAGTTTGTACGTAGTGATCCCACGTTACAGGGCTCGGGTATAACTCGCAATTTTTGCGAACGTACTTGTTTGAAATGGTACTTGCCACCATTGTATTTTTATGCAATCAACGTGGGCGTGTTTTCAAACACGCTCATTTTTTATTTCAAAAATAACTCTCAAAGGAGATAACAAACTATGTCTAAGTACACAAAGGTTAGTAGCAGTCTTAACTTTGTCGAAAGAGAACAACAAGTGCTGGAGTTTTGGAAACAAAACAAAATCTTCGAGCAAACAAAGTCCAAGGGCGATGGTTCTTTCACTTTCTACGATGGTCCACCAACAGCCAACGGAAAACCACACATCGGTCACGTTTTGACACGTTCCATCAAGGACTTGATCCCTCGTTTCCAAATGATGAAGGGCAAAAACGTTCTTCGTAAAGCTGGTTGGGATACTCACGGCTTGCCCGTTGAGTTGGAAGTAGAAAAACTCCTTGGCATCGATGGCAAAAAGCAAATTGAAGCCTACGGTATCGAGCCATTTGTTGAACAATGCAAAAAGTCCGTTTGGAAGTACCTTGGCGAGTGGGAACAACTTTCCGACCGCGTTGCTTACTGGGTGGACATGGAAAACCCCTACATCACCTACGACAACAACTACATCGAAAGTGAGTGGTGGGCTCTCAAGCAAATCTACGACAAGGGCCTACTTTACAAAGGCTTTAAAATTGTGCCATACTGCCCTCGTTGCGGAACAGCTCTTTCCAGCCACGAAGTAGCACAAGGCTACAAGGACGTAAAGGAAAAGTCCGCAGTTGCAAAGTTCCAACTTGTGGACGCTCCAGACACATTCTTCCTTGCATGGACAACAACACCTTGGACATTGCCAAGCAACGTTGCTCTTTGCATGAACAAAGAGTTCGACTATGTTACAATCCAAGTGGAAGATGGCTCCAAGTACATCTTGGCAAAGGAACTACTTTCCAAGCACTTCGAGGAAGGCACCTACACAATTTTGGAAACAAACAAGGGTAGCCACTTCGAGCACGTTCACTACAAACCATTGTACGATTGGGCAAAGGGCTTCAAGGAAGATGCCTACTACGTAACAAACGACGACTACGTAACTTTGACAGATGGTACAGGTATCGTACACATTGCTCCTGCCTTTGGTGAAGACGACGCTAACGTTGGTCGTAGATACAATTTGCCACTTGTTCAACTTGTTGGCGAAGACGGCAAGTTTGTTCCTGGTTGTGGCGAACTGACAGACGTTTTCTGCAAGCATGCAGACAAATGGATTTTGGCCGACCTCAAAAACCGCGGTTTGTTGTTTAGCGAACTTATGTTTGAACACAGCTATCCACATTGCTGGCGCTGCGATACACCTCTTATCTACTACGCACGCAAGTCTTGGTTTATCAAGATGACAGCGGTAAAAGACCAACTTTTGGCATCCAACGCATCCGTTAATTGGATTCCTCCAACAATCGGCACAGGCCGTATGGGTAACTTCCTCGAGAACGTTATCGACTGGGGTATTTCTCGTGACCGTTACTGGGGAACACCTCTCCCTGTTTGGGTATGCAACAAGTGCGGTAAGGTTCACGTAATTGGTAGCAGAAGAGAACTTGCCGACAAGTGCGGTTGTGACGAAAACATCGAACTCCACCGTCCATTTATTGACGATTGCAAGTGGGAGTGCGACTGCGGTGGCACATTCGAGCGCACACCGGAAGTTATCGACTGCTGGTTTGATAGCGGTAGTATGCCTTATGCACAATTCCACTACCCATTTGAAAACAAGGATTTGTTCGAACGCAACTTCCCAGCTGATTTCATTTCCGAAGCGGTTGACCAAACTCGTGGTTGGTTCTACACATTGCTTGCAATTTCCACTTTGCTCTTTGGCAAAGCGCCTTTCAAAAACTGCATCGTACTTGGCCTTGTAGGCGACGAGCACGGCGTAAAGATGTCCAAGCACAAGGGCAACGTTGTTGACCCATGGGATTGCTTCAACAAGCAAGGTGCCGATGCCGTACGTTGGTACTTCTACACAGCAAGCTCTCCATGGCTCCCAAGCCGTTTCTACCACGATGCCGTAAGCGAAACTCAACGCAAGTTCCTTGGTACTCTTTGGAACACCTACGCTTTCTACGTTTTGTATGCCGATATCGACAACTTCGATCCAAGCAAGTACAACCTTGCCGATTGCGAACTCACTTTGATGGACAAGTGGCTTCTTTCCGAAGTAAACGAGCTCATCAAAACTGTTGACAAGGGTCTTACTAACTACGAAATTACCGAAACTGCTCGCGCAATCGAAAAGTTTACCGACATGCTTTCCAACTGGTATGTTCGCCGTTGTCGCGAACGTTACTGGGGTAGCGAATGGACAGCGGACAAGCAAGCTGCCTACATGACACTTTACACAACCCTCGATACACTCTCTAAAGTTGCTGCTCCATTTGTACCATTCATCACCGAAAGTATCTACCAAAACATCACAGCAAACTTCTTTGAGGATGCTCCACGCTCCGTTCACCTTTGCGACTTCCCTGTTGCAAACGAATCTTTGATTGACCACACTTTGAACGAACAAATGGAAAAGGTACTTGACCTTGTTGTTTTGGGCCGTTCCGCTCGTAACGCTGCAAACGTAAAGAACCGTCAACCACTTGCAAAGATGTTTGTTGCAACAAGTGGCGACTTGAGCGCGGAAATGACAGAAATCATCGCAAGCGAGCTCAACGTTAAACAAGTTGTTCGCGTTGCTTCCGCTGACGAGTTTGCCGACTACGAAATCAAGCCACAACTCCGCACAATCGGTCCAAAGTACGGCAAGTTCCTTGGACAAATCCGCAACTTGTTTGCTAACCTTGGCGACGAGGCTCGCAAAGTTGTTGCAAACGTGGCAAATGGTGGCACACACACATTTGTGATTGACGGCAACGACATTGTTTTGACGGAAGCAGATTTGCTCATCTCCACAAAGAACAAACAAGGCTTCTCCGTTGTTTCCGACTATGGCGACACAGTTGCATTGGACGTTAACTTGACAGCAGAACTTGTGGAAGAAGGTCTTGTTCGCGAGATCATCTCCAAAGTTCAAACAATGCGTAAGGAGTGCGACTTTGTTGTGACCGACCACATTGTGATTGGCTACGTTGCTGACGAAGAACTTGCACACGTATTCGAGAAAAACGCTAACGAAATTGCTTCCGCAACACTTGCAAATGCAGTTAGCCCTGCAACACAAGGTGCATTTGAAAAGCAATGGGACGTTAACGGTCACAAGTTCACTTTGTACCTCACAAAGGCGTAATTTTGACGTAATCAAAATTTGAATAAACAAAATTAAACCCCAGCAGACAACAAATCTGTTGGGGTTTTTTCTAATTCTGTACTACTGTGTATCTATCCCATTTTTTGCCGTTGCATATTGACATCCATAAAAAGTGTGTTATAATTATAGTATAGCAAATTTTAGTAGGTCTCTATGAAATAAAAAAAAGTAAGTTTTGGCAACAATATTACTCTTAGTGTTTACCATATCCAATGATTGAATAAAGGAGATAATTTATGGAAAGTTTAATTAAACGTGATTTAGTTACAATTGCTCGATTCATTGCCTTTGTTTGCTTTTTGGTTACATTTATTCCACGATTTGAAGATTCTCCAGCGGAGTGGGATTATGCATCAAGCATGTCTTTTATTTGTTTTTTTGTGCTGCTCTTCATAGAAATAACCCGCTATTGGAAAGTGCTGGACGACGAAACTAACAAAAGATACATTATTTCCAGTATACCATTCTTTGTACTTTTCTTGGTTTTTCTTGTGAGAAACATCATCCGTATCGTTTCGCTAAATGCTAAGGGTGGCATTGAAAATTGGAATGAAGATATGTACTGGATTGGATATCTCTATATTCAAGTTTCTTGGATCTTAATCGGCGGAATTTACCTACTCATTGGCCTAACCAAGACAAAAGACGAAAGCAAGATGTGATCATGCACTTTGCATAGAAAATGATTTATAAATCAAATAAGACTGCCACGAAATGTACTGTGGCAGTCTTTTTACGTAGTGTATTGTATTTTTGAAATGTCAAGGTTTATGCCTGCAACTACTCAATCTCCACCCATTGTGTGTGGATTTCGCTTTTGCTTGTGGCAATGGCAATGTGGTAGTGGGCGTTGTCGAAGGTAAAGCTTGTTTCCACAAACTTTGCGATGGTGGTGTCGATGTTGCGTGTTACAAATGCGGGCAAATCCAGCTTTTTGAAAAGCGCCTCCTTTTTGCACCAAAGGGACAAAATTTTGTTGCCGTCACAGTAGGGTACAAACATTCCCCACTCGGGAAAATCGCACACGTCCCCCACAAAATTCTTCAATTCACGCTCCGTTGCAATGCGTTTTAGCAATTTGCGATTGAACTTTTGTGGGATGTATTTTTGCATGTCGAGGCCGATGGGTGCATTGTCGACAATAACTGCGCAAAGCCCGTGGCTGTGGGAAATGGAAAAGAAAAATCCATCGCACACCCACTTGCCGTTGTGGTTTTTGTGGATGTCCAAGGTATCCAATGGCAGGCCAAAGGTGGTTTGTACAGCATACTCGAGCAATTTCCAACTGGTGTATTTTTCCAGCTTGGTGGCCACGCTTCGACATTTGTCAATTTCCTTTTGACGCTCTTGGTGGGCAACTTGGTACACTTGGCTTGCAAGTTTGCACACAAAAAGTCGCGGATTATTTGGTTGTTTGGTGGTGTTTTTCATATTTCAATTATATTGCAATGGGCACAATTTGTCAACAGCCAAAAATCGTGCAAAAACAGTTGAAAAAAGTACAAATTTGAAGTATAATGTATTTATCGAAATTTGCGCACTTTTGTGCCAAAAGGAAACAAAATGAAAATCAACAACGAATGGAAAGATTATCAAATCATTGCCACTGGTGACGGCGAAAAACTTGAGCGTTGGAAGGACGTTGTACTGCTTCGTCCCGACCCACAAGTAATTTGGCATGCACAAAAACCACTTCACACAATTGTGCGCCCAGATGCACGCTACCTCAGATCTAGCACAGGTGGCGGACATTGGGAGTACAACCGCAAAATCCCCGACGAGTGGAAGGTTTCTTGGCGCGATCTCACATTTTCCGTCAAGCCAATGGGCTTTAAGCACACAGGTTTGTTCCCCGAGCAAGCGGCCAACTGGGCAATGATGATTGATCTGATCAAAAATGCCAACCGCCCCATCAACGTGTTGAACTTGTTTGCCTACACAGGTGGTGCAACTGTTGCATGTGCAAGTGCCGGTGCAAGCGTTTGCCACGTGGATGCTGCCAAAAACATGGTAGAGCGCGCACGCGAAAACGTTACACTTTCTGGCCTTGCGGACAAACCCATCAGATACATCGTTGACGACTGTCGCAAGTTTGTCAAACGCGAAATCAAACGTGGCAAAAAGTACGATGCAATCATCATGGACCCACCAAGCTACGGCCGTGGAGCTAACGGCGAAGTGTGGAAGATTGAGGAAGACATCTGCGACTTTGTTGAGCTTTGTGCGGAAGTGCTTTCCGACAACCCATTGTTTGTGCTTATCAACAGCTACACAACAGGACTTCAACCTGCAGTTCTATCCAACATCTTGAAGCGTTCCATCAAGCACGATGGCGACGTTTGTGCATACGAAGTTTGTCTGCCCACAGACGAAGGCATTGTTCTTCCTTGTGGCGCAAGTGGACTTTTTACATCCAAAGGAGCAAAAAATGGCTAAAAACTTTACAATGGATGATGTAACCATCCTTCACGAAGACAACTCAATTTTGGTAGTGGTAAAACCACAAAACATTCCTAGTCAAGCTGATTCCAGCGGAGACTTGGACTTGTTGACGTTACTCAAAAACTACATCAAGGAAAAGTACAACAAACCCGGCAACGTTTACTTGGGACTTGTGCATCGTCTTGACCGCCCAACCGGTGGTGTGATGGTATTTGCAAAAAACAGCAAGTCTGCCGAACGCCTAAGTAAGCAAATTGCCGACCGCGAAATGGTAAAGCAATACCTAACAACTGTGCTTGGTGGCCCAGCTGAACACAAGGGCACACTTGTTAACTACCTCAAAAAGAACGCACTAACAAACAACGTGTACGTTGCAACTTTTGGCGACCACGATGCAAAGCGCGCGGAACTAAGTTACGAAGTGTTGGAGCAAACAGAGCACACATCTTTGGTAAAAGTTCAACTTGGCACAGGTCGCTCTCACCAAATCCGCGTACAATTTTCCGCAATCAACTGCCCAGTTTGGGGCGACATGCGCTACGGCGGAGATGTTTTGGGCAAAGGTCACAACCTTGCACTTTGGGCTTATCGTTTGGAGTTTGATCACCCAATTTCCAAGGAACACATGGTGTTTGTGGCATACCCACCAGCAAAACAACCTTGGAACGCTTTTGATATTGCCAAGCACGTTGAACAATTTAGTGACGACAGTGAGGACGATGGTGTAGCATTGTACTACAAGCCACACACAGTTGACCACCTTGACTAATTTGTCAAATCAACGACGAATACAAAACAACACAAGAGAAGTGCAACTTTGCCCTTCTCTTTTTTTGTTGCAAAAATCAGCAACCAAGTAAATGTGCGCTTGGCAAATTGCATTTTGCATCACTTTGTTGTGATGGGTTCAACTGGCTATGGGTGATGGGTTCGACTGACAATGGAAAGTAATTTACTGCAACTTGATTTTGTCTTTTGATTAGTCCATGTTCTCCAAGCGGTGTCTGATTTTTCAATCCGCCTTTTTACTTGGGTTTTGTGGAGCAAATTGCCAAGACCATTTTGCAAATGATGCATAAATTTTGCACGCAAATGGGCATCTGTTTTAAAAAAGCACAGTCAACAAAGTGGAAAATGCAAAATTTAGTGTTTATATTATTATAATACTTGCGCCAAATCGTTGACAAGACTAGGCACTTTGGAGTAAAATATCTGCATAATGTGGTGGAATGCCCCCACAACAAATCAAGGGCGAGATTGCCCTTTGGAGGAATATCGTGAAAAAGATTTTTAGTTTGATTATTGCACTTACACTTTTGGTTAGTATCTTTGCAGTATCTGCAGTAGCTTTTGCAGACGAAACTCGCACAGTTACAGTTGAAACAGCCGGAAATGAATACTTGTTGAACAAAGTTGGCAACGAAACATACCTTGATGATACAAAAGACTTCAAGGGTTGGCTCACAACAACAGCTGATGTAAAAGCAGTTTTTGCTGGCATCAACTTTGCAATGGAATCTGATGCTGACTACGACAAAAACGCAAAATACGACACAGTTCGTCTTGAGTACTGCACAGCAGATCCAAGATTTGATAACAACTGGACAAATGACGAAAAGACACTTGTAGTTGCTGATGGTGGCACAAGCTTCGACCTCAAACTCTCTGGCTATGTAGCATTCCGTTACAGCGCAACATACAAGCCAGCTGATGGCCAAGAAGAAAAAACTGTTTACACAGAACAATTCGTTGTTTATGTTCGTGACGTAACAGCTCCCGAAGTTGAAATGGGCACAACACTTTCCGACAAGATCCTCGATGGTCTTACAGTTGGCAAAGCTTACACAGTTTCCACATCTTCTGCTTCCATCAAAGTAACAGATAGCTCCACTTACACAATCACATACGTTATCAAAAAGCTCATCAAGGGCCAATTCGTAGAAGTGTACAGCAGCGAAACTGGTCTTAGCGAAGACTACGAAGGCAAGGACATCTCCAACGGCACAATCATCCCAACAGCTGATGATGTTTCCGGTCAAGCAGTTTACCAAATTGTTTACTCTGTTGTAGATGCAAATGGCTACAAGAGCCAAGAACTTGTTGCAGGCCTCAAAGTTAACGCTGCCGAAGTACAAGACTCCGCAAAGAAAGTTGACGTTTTGAAAATTGTTTTGTACGTTATCGCAGGTCTTTCCGCAGTAGGCATTGTTGTTTTGGTATTCTTTGTAAAAACTAAGAAGGAAGAACCAACTCGCGTTGTTTACACCGAAGACACAAACAACACAGCTGACCAACAATAATTTTTGAACAATCAAAAAGCAGATTGAGTTTTCAATCTGCTTTTTTTTGTTTTTTTGATACACGTGGTATGTTTTTTGCCTGTAAACAATGCTTTTTGGAGTGCAAAATTTTGCATTTTTTGTGCTTGATTGCCTAAGATGTCTGATTGCAAACACATTTTGCGTGTGGTTTTGCTTTGGGATTGTTTGTTACTTGCCCAGTATTAGCAGGTGAACTTTGCGATCTTGGCAGGAAATCAATTTGTCGATGGTAGCAAAGTAGTGGTAGTTTTGCACCAAAACAAAAGCGACACATTTACATCTTGACATAATGCATATTTTTTGGTAAACTATAAGTATGAAATACGATTTACATGTACACACAAATCGGTCGGATGGTATCTTTGAGCCAACAGCGGTGCTGGACTTGGCAAAACAAAGGGGCCTCGACTGCATATCCTTGACGGACCACGACACCATGGTGGATACTGACAAAATCATCCAGTATGCCAAACAAATTGGCATTGGCTATCTTGTTGGTGTGGAATTGTCATGCGTTTCTAGTGGCGAAGTGCACATCCTTGGCTACAACATCGACTACAATGCGCCTGGCTTTGCGGAGGAAATGGCAAAAATTGCCAACATGCGCAGGGAGCGCAACCGCTTGATGGTGGAAAAGCTCAAGGAATTTGGTTGCGAAATCGACCTTGCCAAGTTGGAAGCACAAGGCTCTGTTGGTCGTGGCGTTTTGGCGCGCGAAATGGTAAAAATGGGCTTTTGCCAAAGCGTTACGGAAGTTTTCGACAAGTATCTTGGCGTTGGTTGCAGTTGCTACGTGCAAACCAAACGTCTAACACCAGTCGAAGGTATCCAATTTATCCTTAGATATGGCGGAATCCCCGTATTGGCGCACCCAAAACAACTCAAAATCCCCTTTAATGCATTTGAAAAATTCCTAAAACCCCTTGTTCTTGCTGGTCTTGGTGGTATCGAAGCACAGTATTTTACACACAATAGTGCCGAGCGAACATTTTACACCAAAATGGCCAAAAAGTACAAACTTGTGGTAACAGGTGGCTCCGACTTCCACGACTATGTTCACGGAGTGGAACTGGGCACAAAAAGTTTTGCACCATCTGGCTACACACGCAAAATCTTGGGAATATGAAAAAACTAATCATTGCAATACTTGTTACGCTCACAATTTTTGTGGGCGTGTTTTCTTGGAGGGCACAGGCGGAAAGTTGTCCTTGGAATGTGCACGCAACAATTGTCTACGGTAACAAAAGTTACACCTACAATCTTAAAAATCATCTTGAATTTTGCAATCCAAAGGTGGCATTTCTTGGGCGAAAAAGCAGATGGCAACTTTACCAATATTTGCAAACTTTGCCTTTGCCCCAAAAGGAAATCTACAACTATATTTTGCCAAATTTCGATGACGTGTTGCAGTTTTTTGCCAATGTTTGCAAGGAAAAACGCGATGCAAAGGTGCAGTTTGACAAAAATGGATTTACCTATGTTGATGGTGTGGACGGAGTGAGTATAAACCAAAAACAACTGTTCGAAAGCATGCTTGTCTGCCACAATGGCCAAAGGGTTGTTTTGCCTTTGGTTGTGCACAAGTCGACAACTGTTAGCGAGCTAAAACACCGCACGCAACTGCGTGCAAATTTTACAACGTATTTTCCCAACAGCAATGACGAGCGCATCCACAACATTGCCCTTGCCACCCAAAGTTTGAACGGCACAATTGTGGATGTTGGCGAAAGGTTTTCCTTCAATCAGGTGGTGGGCAAACGTACCGAGCAAAACGGCTACAAAACTGCAAAAGTGATTGTGGATGGAACTTACGTCGATGGCGTGGGCGGTGGGGTGTGTCAAGTTTCCACCACGTTGTACAACGCGCTACTTTTGGCGGACATTTTGCCAAGCGCATGTCAGCATTCGCTAATTTCCAACTACGTGCTTGCCGGTTTTGATGCAATGGTAAGTGACGCTGGTGCCGATTTGACCTTTGTCAACAACACAAACGCCCCCATCTACATCCAAGGTGTGGTGCAAAACAAAAGCGTAACTTTTAGCATTTTTGGATTACCCAACAAGTTTCAAATCCAGCGGGAAAGCATTGTCGAAATTACTCCATTTGATACATTGGAAGTTGTGGACAAAATCAAGTATCCAAGTTTAGTGTTTACCGACCAAACACAAATTGTTCGTGGCGGTAGCAACGGCGTAAAGTCGCAATCCATTTTGCATTATTACCAAGATGGCAAGCTTGTAGATAGCAAAATCATTCGCAAAAACAGCTACAAAAAGGTGGACAAAATTGTTGCGCGTGGCTACCTTGCTCGGCCAACGGACGTCACTTTGCCCAACCAGTTGCAAGTGGATGGTTGCTTGCTTCCCAATTGATTTTGCCATCATTTTGATGACCAAAACATGCCCATCAACCACACTAAAACAAAGTTCAAAATTGCACACAAAACCATCACAAGTTGAGTAGCTCGGCAATCGAAAGTTGCTCAACTTTTTATTTTCAATAAAAAACCGCCAATTTTGCAAAAAACAATGCCTTTCTTTTGCAAAATTTTGCCCTATATAATTGATTTATATTTAAAAAAATAGTATAATCATAGCACGATAGAAAATCTTTCACCGTTGCACATCGAAAAAAGTTGATGGGCAAGGGCTTTTTTGCATATTTGCACACAGGAGGCAACAATGCCAAACGAACAACCAAAAAATCAAATCACAATGCCAAACAGCGTCGAGGCGGAACAAAACGTCCTTTGCTGTATTTTGCGCAGTCCAGAAATGCAGTTGGAAATCATCGCACAGCTCAAAGCTGCCGATTTCTACCAGCCCAACCACCAGATCATCTTCCAGGCAATGAAGGATATCTCCAACCAGTCTCACAAGTCCGTTGGAGAAGGTTTGTCTGTTAACACAGTTAACCTTGCAACAGTAGTTGACCACCTTCGTCGTATTGGCAAACTCGAGCAGGTTGGCGATATCGACTACATTTTGCGTTTGAACGAGTTGTTGCCAAGCACAGCAAACTTTGACGAGTACATCACAATTGTTAAACGTGCATCCACAATGCGCCAGCTTATTGTTATTTGTGACGAAGTAAAGTCCAAGGCATACACGGCTTCCACTTCCGAAGAGGCCATCACCTACGCGGAAGAAAAGATTTTTGCCCTTTCCCAAGGTGGTGCAAATGGCGGTTTGGTACTTTTGGCTGATGACACCGCTCGCACAATGCACAACATCAACGAGCGTTTTGTTAACCCAGGCAAATTCCGTGGTATCCAAACTGGCTACACACGTTTCGACCGTCTTACAAACGGACTTCACGGTGGCGAACTTATCGTTCTTGCTGCACGTCCCGGTGTTGGTAAGTCTGCCATGGCAATGAACATTGCGGAAAACGTTGCAAAGCAGGGCAAAACTGTTGCAATCTTTTCGTTGGAAATGAGCAACGAACAAATCATCGAAAGAATGATGTCCGGTATGTCCGGCGTTCCACTTGAGTACATCAAGTCCGGTCAACTTCCTCATGGCGAAGCGGACTTGGAAAAACTCCGCATTGCACAGGAAACAATCTGTGGCAAGATGAAGATGTACGGTAACGACTACGCATCCATCAAACCATCGGAAATTGCATCTCAATGCCGTCGTCTCAAACAACAACACGGCCTCGACTTGATTGTCATCGACTACATCCAACTTATGAACAGCGGTGTGGATGCAAAACAGGGCCGTCAAAACGAAGTTGCAGCAATCTCCCGTGCACTCAAACTTTTGGCAAAGGAATTGCACGTTCCTGTAATTGCATTGTCACAGTTAAAGCGTGATGCGGAAATCCGTAACATCAAAGGCAAGGAAAACCAAGGCGGTGGCGAACCAGTTTTGTCCGACTTGCGTGAATCAGGCGCAATCGAGCAAGACGCCGACATCGTACTTTTCATCCACAAGGAAGAGGTTTCTGGCGTGATGAAATACAGCCTTATTGTTGCCAAGCACCGTAACGGTGAACAGGGCAAAATCGAGTTGTTCTGGCTTGGCAAAATTGTGCGTTTTGTCGATGCAGAGTACCTCACACAACACGGCATCAACATGGGCCAAGTTGTGGAAACTGTCGTGGATGACAACGTTCAGCAACCAGATGACGATTTGTCCTTTGGCGAAAGCATTGCCGACTTCTCCGAGTTGGAAGATGGCGGTTTTGTAGATTTGTCTGGCGACGATATCCCACAAGAGTAGTGGGAAAATTGCCAACTTGCAGTAAAGTGGCAAAATTTGTTGGTGCAAAAGTTTGCAACCAACGCACAAAATGCTTTGTGGCATTTTTCAAAAATATAATATAACTTGCAAAATGTGCCTTGTGTACTTTTGCAATAGGATAGGTATAATCATGAGTGAATCTAGAAATTTTATTGAAGAAATTATCGACGGCGACCTTGCCAGTGGCAAAGTTAACACCGTATATACACGTTTCCCCCCAGAACCAAACGGCTACTTGCACGTAGGTCACGCAAAGAGTTTGTGCATCAACTTTGGCCTTGCCGAGCAATACGGCGGTAAGTGCAACTTGCGTTTTGACGACACCAACCCCTGCAAGGAAGACCAAGAGTACGTTCGCAGTATCAAAGCGGATATCGAGTGGCTTGGCTTCAAGTGGGACAAACTTTTGTTTGCAAGCGACTACTTTGACGTAATGTTCGACTGCGCTGTAAAACTCATTAACAAGGGTTTGGCGTATGTTTCTGACGAAACAGCGGAGGAAATCCGCCAAAGACGTGGTTCTTTGACAGAGCCCGGTGTGGAAAGTCCATTCCGCAACCGTTCCATCGAAGAAAACTTGCAACTTTTCTACGACATGCGCGATGGCAAGTTCGAAGATGGCGCAAAAGTTTTGCGTGCTAAAATCGACATGGCATCTCCAAACCTCAACATGCGTGACCCAGTAATTTACCGCGTGTTGCATGCAACTCACCACAACACAGGTGACAAGTGGTGCATTTACCCAATGTACGACTTTGCACACCCAATCGAAGATGCTTACGAAGGTATCACACACTCCATCTGCACATTGGAGTTCGAAGATCACCGTCCACTTTACGACTGGGTTGTTGTAAACTGCGATTTCCCAGCGCCACAACCACAACAAATCGAGTTTGCTCGTCTTAACATCACAAACACAATCATGTCCAAGCGTTTCTTGAAACGTCTTGTGGACGAAGGCAAAGTTATGGGTTGGGACGACCCACGTATGCCAACACTATCGGGACTTCGCCGTCGTGGCTACCCAGCAGCAGCGCTTCGCGATTTTTGCGAACGTATTGGTGTGTCCAAGGCTAACTCCGAAGTGGAAGAAAGCTACCTTCACGCTTGCGTAAGAGAAAACCTCAACACCTACGCTAACCGCGTTATGGCAGTGTTCGACCCAGTAAAAGTTGTTTTGACAAACTACAATGGTAGCGAAATGTTGTCTGTCGAAGACAATCCAAATGCTGACGAAGTAACATATCGTGACGTTCCATTTAGTAGCGAAATCTACATCGACCGCGCTGACTTTGCACTTGTTCCACCACCAAAGTACCACCGTCTTAAACCCGATGGCTACGTGCGTTTGAAGGGTGCCTACATCATTCACTGTGATGACGTTGTTTTGGACGACAAGGGCGAAGTTGTGGAAATTAGATGCTCTGTTGTACCAAACTCCAAGTCTGGTAGCGACACAAGTGGCGTAAAAGTTAAGGGCGTTATCCAATGGGTAGACGCGCAAACTTGCGTAAAAGTTCAAGTTCGCAAACTCCAAAGTCTTTTGAACGACGTTGTTGATGGCGTAACTGACTTTACACTTCGTTTCAACGAAAACTCCATGCAAGTTGTTGATGCATACGTAGAGCAAAGCCTTTTGAAAGCACAAGTGGAAGACAAATTCCAATTTATGCGCGTGGGCTACTACGTATTGGACAAGGATTCCGTTGGAACTAACCTTGTATTCAACGAAATTGTTGGCCTCAAGGATAGCTTCAAGCCTAACAAATAACAATTTGTTTTGGAAAACCATTTGACCTTGACAAATGGGCAGTTTGCAAAATATTAGGGAGCAATGCACAAAATTGTTTACCCAATCAAGGAAAATCATTCAAGTAACAAAAACTTTTGTATCAAAATATAAAGGTGTTTTATGAAACTCTGTAAAAATTGTGGCGAAATCAACGAAAACGATTCCCTGTTTTGTTGTAGTTGTGGCAAGTCGGAGTTTGTCTTCCAAGAGGAAGTTATCTGTCCTCATTGCGGAGCGACCAACGACAAGGACTTTGCTCATTGCACAAACTGTGGCAAGCCACTAGAAAAGCAATCAACACAAACTGCAACCGCATCGCCCGTTGCCGTAAACCTCCGTCAGGAGATGTCCGATTTGTACGGTGTACAAGCTGATGAGTCGGAAATGTCCGCCTGCCCCGAGTGTGGCGAAATGTTGCCCCTCTCGTCCATCTTTTGTCACAAGTGTGGCGCAAGCATTGCCAAGATAACAATGCACAAGGTGGTAAAGCGCAAGGTTTGCCCTCATTGCGGACAGTTTAATGCCAACGATGCCATCTACTGCAGTTATTGTTTCTGCTCGCTTGCCGATGCGGAAAGCACCCAATTGCAAGTGGTACACGATGTCAAAAATCTTGGCGACGTTGTAGTTAAGCAAACTATGTTGGACGATGGCGGTGGCAAAAAGAAGCTTTGTCCCAACTGCGGTGCTTTGAATACCGCTGACGAAACTTTTTGCGTAAGCTGTGGTTTGAAGTTGGATATTGACCCACAAAAAAAATACTGCCCCAACTGCAGTACAGAAAACCAAGGCGATGCATCATTTTGTATCAGATGTAACTGGTCATTTGATGGTCTTGCGCCAAAGGGCCCCACATGGGAGTGCCCACATTGTAAAACACAAAACGATCACGATTCTGCTTATTGCACCAATTGCGGTAAGTCCCGTAAGTAACGGAGGTATGTATGCTAAGTTCTAACAGTTTCAATCTTTGCCCACATTGTGGCAACTCCAACACATTGAACGCTCGCTTTTGCGCTCGTTGTGGAACTCAACTAAAAGTTCCGGAAGAAGTTGTTGTTTGCCGTACTTGTGGCACCCGCAACTCCCCAATGGCAAACTTCTGTCGCAACTGCGGTAGTCAACTAAAGGTGGGCGAACAAACAAAAATTTGTCCAAGATGTCGTAAGGAAGTTCCTGCAAGCGACAACACCTGTACATGTGGCTACTCCTTTGCAACAATCACAACTGTTGCTCCTGCTGCTGGTAAAGCGGTGGCTGTAAGCAACGAACGCAAGGGTAAAAAACAAAAGGGCGTACGTGCAGGCAAATCCGTTGTATCCAAAAAGGGTGGCCGTGCTTTTGCCATTGTAGCAATGGTGTTCTTGCTTGTGTTTGCCTACTTCTTTGTGGCTCCACAAAACCTTCGTCCAAGCTTTTTGGCTTTCGACAAGGGGCTTGTTACAGTTATCCAAAATGGCAAAGTTTTGTATGGCTTTGACTTTGCTAAGCTAATTGTTTTGGGACTTATCGATGCATTTACAGGTCCACAAGAACATATTCTCGAGGGCGTGCTCTTTGCATTTGGTGGAGGCACAGCAAACGTTGGTCAAATGATTTTGTCCGTTATGACAATTATGTTTGCAATCTCCATTTTGGTGCATTTTATTGTTTGCTTTACACGTGCGTTTACAAGCAAGCGCTCCAAAAAGGCTAACAAGTTCTACCTTGTTTTGGCAGTGCTTACAACTATCGCAACTGCTTTGATACTCCTTCCACAAATTTTGGGAGCAGACTTCCTTGGTGGCGTTTTGAACTTGTTTGCATTGGAAGGTGCAACTCTTGGTTGGGTTGTTTGCGCAATCCCCGCTTACTACTGGTTCTTTTTTATCTACTCTGCCATTGCAAAGGGCAAGTGCCTAACCGAACAAGTAGCTTAAGATATCGACGTTAATTTTTTAAATATATAGAGGACTTTTATGAAAATTACATCTAACTTTTTGAGAGAAAAATTTCTTAAATTCTTTGCTGACCGCGGACACGCAGTTATCCAATCAGCAAGCTTGATCCCCGAAAATGACCCATCTGTATTGTTTACAACAGCTGGTATGCACCCACTTATCCCTTACCTTTTGGGCCAAAAGCACCCAAAGGGAACACGTCTTACTGACGTACAAAAGTGCGTACGTACTGGCGACATCGAAGAAGTAGGCGACGACTCCCACTTGACATTTTTCGAAATGCTTGGTAACTGGTCCCTTGGCGACTACTTCAATCACGAGTCCATCAAGTGGAGCTTTGAGTTTTTGACAAGTCCCGAATACCTTGGCTTGGATGTTAACCGCATTTCCGTAACAGTGTTTGCAGGTGACGAAGACGCTCCTCGTGACGAAGACTCCGCAAACGTTTGGAAAGCTTGTGGTATCCCTGCTGAACGCATCTTCTACCTTCCAAAGAAAAACAACTGGTGGATTGCCGGCACAACCGGCCCATGTGGCCCTGATACGGAAATCTTCTGGGATACAGGCAAACCTGCTTGTGGTCCAAACTGCGACCCAAGTTGCGATTGTGGCAAGTACCTCGAGATTTGGAATAACGTGTTTATGCAATTCAACCGTCAAGCTGATGGTACATACCTTCCACTTACTCAAAAGAACGTTGATACAGGTATGGGTTTGGAACGTACAGTTTGCGTTTTGAATGGCCTCAAGTCTGTTTACGACATCGACTTGTTTGCTGGCGCTCTTGCAAAAATTCAAGAACTCTCTGGCAAAGCTTATGACGAAACAACAAAAAAGGCAATGCGCGTAATTGCCGACCACGTTCGTACAGCAACATTCCTTCTTGGTGACCCTGTGGGTGTTGTTCCAAGCAACGTAGACCAAGGTTACGTTTTGCGCCGTTTGATCCGTCGTGCCGTTCGTATGGCAAACTCTTTGGGTATGCCAAAGGGTAGCATTGCCGAAATCGCTCAAGTTTACATCGAAGTTTACAAAGATGTTTACACCGAGCTTACACAAAACGCTACAAAGATTATTGACGAACTCAACAAGGAAGAGGAAAAGTTCTCCAAAACACTTGTTGCAGGCGAAAAGGAATTCTTCAAGGTTATTTCCCACATCCCAGGTAACGTTGTTCCTGGTGGCACAGCTTTCAAGCTTTACGACACATTTGGTTTCCCTGTGGAAATGACTGTGGAACTTGCCGCTGAACAAGGCTTTACAGTGGATCTCGATGGCTTCAAAAAGAAGTTTGCCGAACACCAAGCTAAGTCCCAAGCGGGCTCCGAACAACGCTTCAAGGGCGGTATGGCGGAAGGTGGCGGAGTGGAAACAACACATCTCCACACAGCAACTCACTTGTTGCAAGCAGCTTTGCGCCGTGTTCTTGGCGACGAAGTAAAGCAAAAGGGTAGCAACATCACACCAGAACGTTTGCGCTTTGACTTTAGCTTTGGCCGTCCAATGACCAAGGAAGAAATTGCCGAAGTTGAACGTCTTGTAAACGAAGCTATCCAAGCAAAATTGCCAATCACGTGCGTTGAACTCCCCATTGAGGAAGCTCGCAAAACTGGCGCAATCGGCTTGTTTGGCGACAGATATGGCGAAGTGGTAAAGGTTTACACAATGGGCGACTTCAGCAAGGAAATTTGCGGTGGCCCTCACGCCGAAAACACAGGCGACCTTGGCACATTTGTTATCACCAAGGAGCAATCCAGCAGTAGCGGTGTACGCCGTATCAAGGCAGAACTTAGAAAGTAATTTGTGGCAAAAATCAAAAATTGATATCAAAAAAAGACTAACGAATTGTCGTTAGTCTTTTTGTTTTTAGCAAATTATACTTTCAAGCACAACGCTTTACGAAAACAGTTAGCAAGGTACACTTCAATTTCAAACTTGTCGGCAAATATGTTGTACCTGGTTGAATATTTTTATTTGCCTTGATATTGTGTGCATGATTGAAGCACTAGTCAGCACAAACATATCAAAAGTCAAATTTTTAGTATTTTTGGGGTACGTGCAACAAATATTTGCCAAATGTAAACTAAAGTTGCGCTTTTTTGGGTTGAAAATACTTTTTTGTGGGTGTATAATTGTACCAATCAATAACGATGGAGGAAAACCTATGTCAATCGGAAACAGAATAGTTAAATTAAGAAAAGATTTGCAGCTCTCTCAAGAAGACCTTGCAGTAAAAATTGGTGTAACAAGACAATCGGTATCCAAATGGGAAACGGATGCCTGTGCTCCCGATGCCTACAATTTGATGTCCTTGGCGGAAGTTTTGCAAACGAGCGTTGAGTACATTGTAACAGGCAACGCTGAGCCAGCAAAAGAACCAACCACCCATCAATCCCCCAAGCAAGAAACAGAGTCTAACAAATGGGCTACATTAAGCGTGGGCCTTATACTTTTGGTGGGTGGCTTTATCATGGCCTTTATTGGCATGTTTGTGGATGCAATTTGGTGCATGATTGGTGGCGGTATTGCAGTAGCGGGCATTGTTTTGGCCCTTGTAAGAAAAAAGAAAACGCTCCTAATTGCGCTTCCCATTTTTGTTGTTTTGCTAGTTGTAGTAATATTGTTACTTACCCTCTAACAAACTAGCAAAAGCAAACACAGTTATGTTTGATAGTGCAAGCAACTCCAAGAAACATTGCTCTTATTGAGATGCAATTTATGGCAAAAATCAACCACGTATCGCAAAAAAAACAATGGTTTTAGCAAAAAAGGACGAGATAATTCTCGTCCTTTTTGTTTTGTATCTAGTTTATTCCAAATCAATCCAATATCTTTGCTCGGTTATACCGTCAACTACCACTTCGTTTTCCAAAATGCCACCATTTTTGATGATGGTTTTGGCCGATGCAACGTTGCTTTTGTCGCAAACCATCAGCACTTTTGTGATGCCAAGTTTTTGAGCCTCTTCTAGTGCCAAACGGATCATTGCCGTGCCGTAACCCTTGCCTCGTTCCGATGGGCGTATACCATCGCCAATGTGTCCACCATTTAGCAATAACTGTGGTGTGAGGCGGTGTCGTATGTTTACTGCGCCAACAAAAATGTCCCTGTCAACATCCAAGCAAAACAACGTTGTGTCGGGCACATGGCCGTTAGTTTCCTGCTTGATTTCCAAATTTGCTAGGTAGTATTCAAAGTTGGTGTAGTCGTTTTTGCGAATTGCGTAGGGTACAATTTTTTCGCCAGTTGCAACCCACTCGCTCATCATTTCCACCAAATGTCTTTTGTACTGTGGTGTCAGTTTTACTAATTTTATGTTCATTTTTTAACTCTTGTAGTTTTGTAAATTTCAACAACGTCTTCCACTTTTAGGGGGGATGCAACAATCATTGTTTATCGATAGTACCTGATTGTGCAGTTGCCACTTTCGGTAAAGGTTTCAATTTCGTACTTTAGTGGGCCACTTTTGTATATTTCGTTGTAGATGTTTTGCAAATTGTCCGTTTCGCCATGCACAACAGTCCAACCATCATTTGGCAGTTCTATCGCAAAGTTGCAGTTGGCAATTCTCCCATTTTTCAAACCAATGGCGTAGTAGATGATGCCCGCTTCCCACTTGTAGCCCAGCCCTTGCAAGTTTTCCAAACCGTAAAGTGCGGACATATCATCCCAAAATTGGCCAATGGTGTTGTATTGATCGTTGTTTTGCAACGAAAATTCTCTAGATATTCCCTTGAAAATCAAAATGCTATCTCCAGGTATCTTTGTAATATTTATCCAAAATTTTGAATCGGTAGTAGTTGGCTTGTCTTTCGCTACTGTGGTCGTCTTGATCTAACTTACTTAGCCATTGGTAGTAGTGTGTTAGCTCGTGCACTAATGAGGATAAAACACTGTCGTAAATCTCACCTTTAGTCAGTCCGTGATAATCATCATAGTTAACTAAAGATGGAATTTTGATGCGTGGATTTCTTTTACTATACCACCTAAAACTCCCGTAAGCTAATCTACCATCAAGCAACTTTACTTTTTCGCAGTTTAGTACATAAACATTGATGTGGACTGGAAATGTATAATTTTTTCTCAGCCACTTTACAAAACGGATGTACTCTCTTCGCAAGTCGGGCTCGATGCCTTTTTCAAAAGATAACGATATCCCTTTGTTAGACTCATTATCGCAGTTTTTTATCTTAAAACTATTCCACAAACCCATGATTTATCCTTTGGTAACTAAACAAATTAAAATTTGGTGCTATATTTTACAAACTTCCAACAACATCTTCTGCTTGTTTTTCCAAGCTTTGTTTTAGTGTTTGGTCGGCAATCAAACAGGTGTTTGCATACACGTTGTGGGTGCTATCCTTGATTACAACTTTCAACAAATCGATGCCAATGTAGCAATCGGTGGCAACGTATTTGTAGAGGTGTGGTTTGGTGTTTTCCGCAATGTCCAAGGCGCGTTTGCAAACTTGCATCACCTCTAGTGGTACAAGTGCCGCTTTGTGGTACTCCTTTTGCAGGGCGGACTTTTCCGCTTGGCCAGCACGCACTTGACGGGATACTGCAATGATGCGGTCAAAGGCAACGGAGTCCTCCTCCGCCAAGTCTTGCAACTTTGCAATGCATCTTTTCAAAGTGGGCAAGCAGTTTTGTAGATACTCGTTTTCCCCTTTGGTCAAAGTCACTTCCACAGCCATTTGACAAAGTGAGCAGGCCATTGCGCCCACCATGGCAAGGGCATTTCCGCCACCGGGAGTGGGGGCTTTGCTGGACAAAATTTCGTTGTATTGTTCAATAGACATTTGCTTGTACATAGTTTTTACCTCGATATAACTATTGTACCATTGATTTTGCCTGCCGTCAAGAGTGACTTTTGCATTTTTTAACACACCCTCTCCCCAAAGGCGAGCCTTTTTTTAGCGTTACACTTTTGAGGGCAATGGCGTAACATCAACACTAGGGTGACTTTTGTATTTGGACGAGCAATCTTGCAATGCTTGCTCATCTGCACAAGTGAACATATCTACACCAATTTGGTATATGTGTGCAATTTGATTGACAAATGCGCGCAAGTGTAGTACAATATAGGCACAATCAACCTATCAAGAGTAACGGAGAGACGGACTCGTTGAAGTTACAGCAACCTGAAAGTAGTTAAGGTGCTAAATTCCGCAGGGACAACCTGAAAGATGGGACGGCTAAATTGCAAAGTAGTATGCTGTCTTGTCTTGCGACAAGGCATTTTTTTTATGCCTTGCTCCCGATATCTTTTTGATTTTTGACGGCAAAAGTTCTGCGCAATCCAAGGTATTTTGTTCAGTCACAGACCTTCCAGGTATGCTCCTTCACAAGAATACCCGTCTTGCTTGCCTTTTGCTCGTCACAACGCTATGCTAATACAAAAATCTATCGTTCGCAAGGCATCTTGCTCCCGATATCTTTTGGCGGCAAAACATCACACAAAAAACATCATTTTTACAATAATTTTACCAACATATAAAGGAGTTACCTATGAACAACAAACACAGATACTTCACTTCCGAAAGTGTTACCGAAGGCCATCCAGACAAAATGTGCGACCAAATTAGCGATGCCATTTTGGATGCAATTCTCGCTCAAGACCCAAATGCACGTGTTGCTTGCGAAACAGTAGTTTGCACAGGCACAGTGTTTGTAATGGGCCAAATCACAACAACAGCCATTGTGGACTACGCCGAAGTTGTTCGCAACACCGTTCGCAACATTGGCTACACACGCGCTAAGTACGGCTTTGATGCTGATAGCTGTGGCGTTATCATCAGTCTTGACAAGCAATCTCCCGATATCGCTTTGGGTGTAGATAAGTCTGCTGAACACCGCGATCGTGGCGAAACACTTGACTTGTACGGCGCAGGCGACCAAGGTATGATGTTTGGTTACGCTTGTAACGAAACACCCGAATACATGCCAATGGCAATCATGCTTGCACAAAAAATCTGCCAACAACTTGCACTTGTACGCAAGGAAGGTTTGCTTACATACCTTCGTCCAGACGGAAAGAGCCAAGTAACAGTTGAGTACGACGAAAACGACCAACCATGCCGTATTGATACAATCGTACTTTCCACACAACACAGCCCAGACGTTACATCCGACAAGATCGCAGCGGACATGATCGAGTACGTAATTCGCCCAGTAGTTCCACTCAACCTTCTTGACGAAGAAACAAAGTACTACATCAACCCAACAGGCCGTTTCGAAATTGGTGGCCCTGCAGCAGATAGCGGTCTTACAGGTCGCAAAATCATCGTAGATACCTACGGTGGCTACTGCGCTCACGGTGGCGGTGCATTCTCCGGTAAGGACTCCACAAAGGTAGACCGTTCCGCAGCATACATGGCAAGATACATCTGCAAAAACCTTGTTGCAAGTGGTCTTTGCGAAAAGGTACAACTGCAAGTATCCTACGCAATTGGTCGTGCAAAGCCAGTAAGTATCGACATCAACACCTACGGCACAGGCAAGGTAACTGACGCAGTTATCTCTCAAATTGTTGCTGACGAGTTCGACCTCCGTCCAAAGGCAATCATCAACCAATTTGGTTTGACACGCCCAATTTTCCAAGCAACAGCAAGCTACGGACACTTTGGTCGCGACGAATTCCCTTGGGAACAACTCGACAAGGTTGAAGACCTCAAAAAATATTTGTAATAACAACGCAAACCCAAGTTAGTGCGCGGTTAAAACACAAAATCTAAACAACAAATGGCTGACAGATACGTCAGCCATTTTTATTTATTATATATTATTAACTAAATTGCGCCAACCACTTGAACATAAACCTTGCATTGTGTTATAATATCCTATAATGGTGTGGTATGCGCACAATTACACAAAGTGTGTAGTAAAATAACACGAGATGTGTTAAGCAAACAATTGCTTCGAAATAGCAACATACAAAACATCAAAGGAAACAAAATGGAACTCAAAGCAAAAGGCACCGTTGCAAGCATTGTTTATCGCAACGAAGAAAATGGTTATACTGTATTGGGGCTTGATTGCGTCGACGGAGGACATCTCACCTGCGTTGGCACCTTTCCTACGCTCAGTATCGGTGCAATTTTGACAGTTGAGGGCAAAGTTTCCGTACACAACAAGTATGGCGAGCAGTTGGCAGTTACCAGCTACAAAATTACCGACCCCACAGGCAAGGACGGTATCATCAAATATCTTTCCAGCGGACTTATCAAGGGCGTGGGGGAAGTTACCGCCAAAAACATCTACGACAAATTTGGCGACGACACCTTTGCCGTTATCGAAAACAACCCAATGTTGCTTGCCAAGGTAAAGGGCATTTCCACCAAAAAAGCAATGGACATTGCCAATGCCGTTGCCGAACTAAAAGTGATGCAAGAGCAACTGATGTTTTTGCAAAGCTACGGCATCACAACAAACCTTTCTCTCAAAATCTACAACATCTATAAAGAGCAAACCAAAGCGGTGGTGCTTGCCAACCCCTACAAACTGATTGACGACATCGATGGCGTGGGCTTTGTAACTGCCGATAAAATTGCCCAAAGCGTGGGCATCGAGCCAATTAGCGAGTTCCGTGTGCGCGCATCAATGGTGTACTTGCTAAAAGAAAGTGCCGACAAGGCGGGCAACACCTACCTGGTGTTTGACGAGCTTGTAGAAAACTGCTCCAAACTTATCGATGTGGATTTGACCGAGCATGGCCAACTTGTGGAAGATACCCTTACAAAGTTGGTGCTTGAGCCAGCGGTAAAAGTGTTCGAAGTGGAAGGCAAACGTTGCGTTTCCCTTGTTAAATATTTCAAGTTGGAAAAGGCCATTGCTTCCAAACTTATTGCTCTAAATGCCGATGCAAAACGCATCATGATGGATGCCGATGCGCTAATTTCCCAATTTGAAACTGTCAACAAATTTACTTTCCACCCAAGTCAACTTGGTGCGGTAAAGTCCGCCCTTGTAAATGGTGTTACCGTCATCACAGGTGGCCCCGGTACAGGCAAAACAACAATCATCAAGTGCATTGCACAAATTTTGACCAATCACGGACTAAAGCTTGAGTTGTGCGCCCCAACAGGACGTGCAGCAAAACGCCTTGCACAATCCACCGGGTACGATGCAAAAACCATACATCGTATGCTTTGTTTTGAGCCACAAGGGGACAAGATGTCCTTCAAGTTCAACCGCTACAATCCACTTCCTTGCGACGTGGTAATCGTGGACGAACTTTCCATGGTGGATGTTTCCGTCATGTACGCGCTACTTTCCGCATTGGAGAAGGGCACACGTATTGTGCTTGTTGGCGACAAAGACCAACTTCCAAGCGTGGGCGCAGGCAACGTGCTTGCCGACATCATCCACAGTGGTGTGATTGAAATACGCTACCTAACACATATTTATCGTCAATCGCAAGACAGTTTGATTGTATCCAATGCGCACCTAATCAACAAGTGCCAAATGCCGGAAATCAACAACCAAAGCAAAGACTTTTTCTTTAGCAGTATGAGCGATTTCCAACAAATTGCCGATACTGTCGTGCAAATGGTAACAACAAGGCTTCCCAAGTTTACGGGGCTACCCGCAAGCGAAATTCAAGTGCTGGGTGCTTTGAAAAGTGGTGTTGCCGGTGTGGAAAACTTGAACAAGCTTTTGCAAGAGCAACTTAACCCACGTGTGTATGGTAAAAACGAGTACGTGGTTGGCAAAAATGTATTCCGCGTTGGGGACAAGGTTATGCAAACTGTCAACAACTACGACCTGCCTTACGTCTTCAAAAACGAAAAGGGTGTTTTGGAAGATGGCCAAGGTGTGTTCAATGGCGACATTGGTGTTATCACAGCCATCAGCCGAGCTGACGGCAACATGCTTGTGGCCTTTGACGACAACCGAATTGCCACCTACACCGAGCACGATCTCGATAACCTTCAACACGCCTATGCTATCACAATCCACAAGAGCCAAGGTAGCGAGTTCCCCGTTGTTGTGGTGCCACTTGTAAACGGCCCACCAACAATTATCAACAAAAATTTGCTATACACGGCAATTACTCGTGCCAAAAAGATGGTAGTGTTAGTAGGTAGCAAAAAGATACTGGCACTTATGGTGCACAACAACTACATTGCTGCGCGCACAACCAACCTTTGCAGATTTTTGCAGGAGGAAAATGCCGTACATCTACGTTACTTTGGTAGCAAAAAGCAAACTCCAACGGACGACGATTTTATCATAGATTGATAGTTTTGCAAATGTGGGCTGTGTGCAAAAATTGAACACGTATCCCCTAAATTTGCGACAAACATACATTACAAATGAAATTTTTGCAAGCATTGGGCAAGGTTTTTAGGAACCTGTTTGCCCCAACAAACTTCAAATGCCTAAACTGTGGGCGCGATGTGTTTGACGACACCGGTTTTTGCCCCGATTGCACCAAACTGTTGCCCTTTAACAATGGCAAAACCTGCCCAAGGTGTGGCGTGGGCATCGATGGCGAGGAAACCTACTGCGGTCATTGTGCCTTCGAAAAGGTGCATTTCGACAAGGCCTACTCGGCATTTCATTATGACGGCATCATCAAAAAGGCCATTGTCAAAATGAAGTTTCACAACCTTGGTAGCTATGCAAACACGCTTGCCTACTACCTTGTGTACCTTGCAAACAAACATCAACTAAATTTTGACATTGTAACCTTTGCACCAATGAGCAAAAAGTCCAAAAGAGCTCGTAGGTACAACCAAGCGGAACTGCTTGCAAAAAGTTTTTGCGACATTTTGGGCATTGATCCGCCCGTTAGCACACTTGTCAAAACCAAGGAAACAACCCCTCAGGAACGCCTCACAAGAAGCGAACGCAAGCAAAATCTTGTTGGTGCCTACAAAATTGATGCCGATGTCAAGGGCAAAATTGTTCTTGTCATCGACGACGTAAAAACAACTGGTTCAACTTTGAACGAATGCGCCAAGGTGCTTAAACGTGCCGGTGCAACTGCCGTCATTTGTTTGACGGTAGCATCCCGAAAGGAAAAAATCCCCTTTGAATTGGAGGACAACACATGAGAGATATCTATGGTGGCGCAAATGCTCGCCAAGTAAAAAAACTTGCTAAAATTGCCAAGCTTGTCGAAGCTAAAGAGCAACTTTATTTGGCAATGAGTGACCAAGAGCTTGCCAACCAAACACAAATCTTAAAAGATAGATACAACGCTGGCGAAACATTGGATCAACTTTTGCCAGATGCTTTTGCCGTATGTCGCGAGGCAAGCGCGCGTGTACTTGGTCAACGCCATTACCACGTGCAAATTTTGGGTGGCATTGCACTTCACCAAGGACGTATTTGTCAAATGGCCACCGGCGAAGGTAAAACTCTTACGGAAACATTGCCTGCCTACCTCAACGCGCTAGCTGGCAAGGGCGTGCACATCATCACCGTAAACGAGTACCTTGCTACCCGCGACAAGGATTGGATGGGCAAAGTGTTCAAGTTTTTGGGACTTACTGTTGGCGTAACATTGGCGGAGCAAACAGACAGGGAAAAGCGCCTTGCCTATGCATGCGACATTACCTACGGCACAAACTCCGAGTTTGGCTTCGACTACCTACGCGACAACATGGCAACAAGACGCAGTCAATGTGTTCAACGCGAACTTAACTTTGTTATCATCGACGAAGTGGACAGCATCTTGATTGACGAAGCACGCACTCCACTTATCATTTCTGGCCCAAGTGGCAAGTCAAGCACAATGTACGTAACAGCAAACAAGTTTGTTTGCACTTTGCAAAAGTCCACCAACACCGATGACGAAGGCAAAACGGAAGACGATTCCATCGAGCCAAACGGCGACTACACAGTTGACCTAAAGGACAAAACCGTTCGCCTAACAGACAAAGGTATTTCCAAGGCGGAAAGATTCTTCAAAGTGGATAACCTTTCCGACCCGGATAACATCGAACTTAACAACTACATCAACAATGCACTTCGCGCCCATGGCCTAATGAAGCGCGATGACGACTACATCGTTGAGCGTGGTGCAGTTATTATCATCGACTCCTTTACAGGTCGTAAGATGGAAGGCAGACGTTTCTCCAACGGTCTTCACCAAGCAATTGAAGCCAAAGAGCACGTTACCATCAAGGAAGAAAACAAAACCCTTGCAACCATCACGTTGCAAAACTACTTCCGCCTTTACCACAAGCTTAGTGGTATGACAGGTACCGCCAAGACGGAAGAGGAAGAATTTAACACAATCTACAACGTCGACGTTGTTTGTATCCCAACCAATTTGCCACTTGTACGCGTGGACGAGCAAGACTACGTCTACACAACACGTGCCGGTAAAATGCGCGCCATTGTTGCCAAGATCAAGGAACTTGCCTCCAAAGGCCAACCACTTTTGGTGGGTACTGTAACGGTGGAAAAGAGCGAAGAACTTTCCGCAATGCTAAGTGCTGTTGGCGTAAAGCACAATGTTTTGAACGCCAAAAACCACAAGCGCGAAGCGGAAATTGTTGCCCAAGCGGGCCGTCTTGGTGCAGTTACCATCGCAACCAACATGGCCGGCCGTGGTACGGACATTTTGCTGGGCGGTAATGCCGAATTTATGGCCAAGCAAGAGATGAAGCGCCTTGGCTACGATGACGAACAAATTGAAATTTCCACAAGCTTTATCAAAGGCGACGCGGAAGTAACAGCACTTCAACAAAAGTTTGCCGAGCTTGTTGCCAAGCACAAAAAAGCCATCCAAGCAGAGCGCGAACAAGTTTTGGAACTTGGTGGACTTTGCGTAATCGGTACCGAGCGCCACGAGTCACGCCGTATCGACGATCAGCTCCGTGGTCGTGCTGGCCGTCAAGGCGACCCAGGTCGCAGTATGTTCTTTATCTCTGCCGAGGACGAAATGATTCGTATCTTTGCAGGCGATCAAATGCGCAATACCCTTATGGTTGTTGGTGCAAACGACGATTTCCCCATTCAGCACAGAATTGTTACTAGAATCATTCAATCTGCACAAAAACGCTTGGAAGGTTTGCATTTTAGCAGTCGTAAAAACGTTTTGCAGTTCGATGACGTCAACAATGCTCAACGCAAAGTAGTGTATCGCGAGCGCAATGCCATTTTGGATGGTGGCGACGTGCACGAAAAAATCTTGGCAATGGTGCCCGA
>JAZRHU010000080.1:0-29737 GCA_045644945.1 Candidatus Fimimonas sp.
ACCGTTTGTATCAGGAACACGCTTGGAGTATGTTTCTGTTTCGGGAGCGTTGCGGATCATGCGCATTTCGTCACGCAACCATTGGTTGATTGCGCCACCGATAAATACGGAGCCTTCCAAGATGTATTGTGGTTTTTGACCATCAACACATGCTGCCAATGTTGTTACAAGACCATTTTTGCTTGCTACGGCTTGGTCGCCTGTGTTCATCAAAAGGAAGCAACCTGTACCATATGTATTTTTGATGTCGCCTTTGTTTACGCAAAGGTGGCCAAACAAAGCGGATTGTTGGTCGCCAACAACACCACAAATAGGAACTTCGCGACCGATAAATGTTTCGTCTGTGCAACCAAAGTTGTGACCAGATGGGCAAACTTCTGGAAGCATGGAACGAGGAATATCAAACAATTCCAAAAGTTCGTCGTCCCAATCGAGTGTGTGGATGTTGTAGAGCATTGTACGGCTTGCGTTTGTGTAGTCTGTTGCGAAGATACGGCCGTTGGAAAGTTTCCACATGATGAATGTGTCTACTGTACCGAAAATAAGTTCGCCACGTTCTGCTCTTTCGCGAGCGCCTTCTACGTTGTCCAAAATCCATTTGATCTTTGTAGCGGAGAAGTAAGCGTCCAAAACAAGACCTGTCTTGTCGTAGATCTTTTGGCTCCAACCTTGATCCTTGAGTTGTTCGCAGTACTCTGCTGTTCTGCGACATTGCCATACGATAGCGTTGTAAACAGGCAAACCTGTGTTTTTGTCCCAAACGAATGTTGTTTCGCGTTGGTTTGTGATACCAATGGACAAAATGTCTTCTACAGCGATGCCAGCTTCGACAATAGCTTTTGTCATAACGGCGATTTGTGTACCGTAGATATCTTGTGGGCGGTGTTCTACCCAGCCTGCCTTTGGATAAATTTGTTCAAATTCTTGTTGAGCTTTGCCAATCATTCGACCTTGTTTGTCGAACACGATAGCGCGAGAACTTGTTGTGCCTTGGTCAAGTGCAAGAATATATTTCATAGTAGTTTTCCTTTTGCATTTAGCAGATATTTATTGATTGGTAAGTTGGTTACGCTTTTTCAATTTCCTTAGTTGCAATGATATCTACACCACAACCACAAACGTCTGCGATAACTACATCACCAATGTGAACAGGGGCTTGCAAAACAACGTCTTTCATAAGTTCCAAGCTGTCGAAGATGAGGTGCTTGGGGATAGCTTCGCGTGTTTTTACGGAAACCATAGCAATGTTGCCACCAGCAACTTTAACGGAGCCTGTTACCATACGTTTTGGGCTTGTGATTTCGTTTTTAGCGTATGTTACACCACGTGGGCAAATGTTACCAGTAACTTTGATATCTTGCAAGTTGGAGTCATCTACAGTCAAACGGCAACCCATAGGGCAGTTAATACAAATCATTTCTCTCATAGTGTTTCTCCTTATTTAATCAAAGTGATTTCGATGTGTTGTGCTTTTTTGAGTGTTTCTACTTGTTCAGCAGTAAGGTTGATGCTTTCCATTTCGCCTGGAGCAACAACTTGACGTTTTTTGCCGTAAACTTTTACGCCATCAGCAAATACTGCAAGCTCTACCTTCTTGAATACGTTAGCAACACGCATCTTGAAGTTAAGTGGTTGGTAGTTGTCGTCACGGTTGAGTTGTGTTGGAACGCAGTAACGAACACCATTTGTGCAGTTGATAGCAATCTTATCTTGGCAAGCTTCGAGGCCGTTGATGTATGCAACAGCGCACTTACCAGCGTTTTCGCTTTCGGCAGAAACAAAGTCAACAAGGTCGTGAACGTGAAGAACGTTACCACATTCGAACACGCCGTCGATGTTTGTCATCATGTTTTCGTCAACTACAGCACCACCTGTAACGTTGGAGAGTTGTACGCCACCTTGCTTTGCAAGTTCGTTTTCTGGAAGCAAACCAACGGAAAGGAGCAATGTGTCGCACTCGATGAGTTGAGCTTTGTCCATGATTGGAGCAAGTCTTTCGTCAACTGGAGCAACAACAACGCCTGTTACGCGGTCCTTACCCTTGATGTCTACAACTGTGTGAGAGAAGTAGAGAGGGATATCGAAGTCGTTCAAGCATTGAACGATGTTACGGTTAAGACCGGAGGAGTATGGCATGAGTTCTACAACTGCCTTAACTTTTGCGCCTTCGAATGTCATACGGCGAGCCATGATAAGGCCGATATCGCCAGAACCAAGGATTACGCATTCCTTACCGGGCATGTAACCATCGATGTTTACAAGTTTTTGAGCAGTACCAGCGGAGAATACGCCTGCACCACGCATACCTGCAATGTTGATACCACCACGAGGACGTTCACGGCAACCGCAAGCAAGAATGATTGCCTTTGCTTTGATTTGCATGAGTCCATCAGCAGCGGATACATAAGTTACAACTTTATCTTTGGATACGTCGATAACAGTTGCGTTAACGCGGTATTCGATGCCACGTTCAACAACTTGATCGATGTATCTTTGAGCGTATTCTGGACCGGTCAACTCTTCTTTGAAAGTGTGAAGACCGAAACCGTTGTGAATACATTGGTTCAAAATTCCGCCAAGCTCAGCTTCGCGTTCCAAAATCAAAATATCTCTTTCGCCACAATCGTATGCAGCTTTTGCAGCGGCAAGACCAGCAGGACCGCCACCAACGATAACTAAATTCTTGTTAATCATAATTACTTTGTTCTCCCAAATACAACTTGGCTTTCGCCACCACGCTTGGTAACTTCTTCAAGAGGAATGTTAAGTTCGCGTGCAATGATTTCCATGATACGAGGTGTGCAGAAACCTGCTTGGCAACGACCCATACCTGCACGTGTACGACGTTTTACACCGTCGAGGTCAACTGCGCCTGGTTTACGGCGGATGGACTCAACGATTTCGCCTTCGGTAACAACTTCGCAACGGCAAACAATGTTACCAAACAATGGGTTTTGATCGATAAGTTTTTGTCTGTCGATGTTGGACAAGTGAGAGAATTGTGGGATTGCTTTGCGTGTTGCAACAAAGTTTGCATTTGCGTTGAGTGCAAGTTTTTTAGCAACCCAGCCAGCTACTTCTACTGCGATTGCAGGAGCAGCGGACAAACCTGGAGATTCGATACCAAGGCAGTTGTAGAAACCTTCTACTTCGCTTTCCTCAACAACAAAGTCATTTTCGGGGATGTGAGCACGAAGACCACTAAATTGTGTGATGATTGTGCGCTTGTTGAGTTCGGGAACGGATGTCAAAGCCTTTGTGAAAGCTTCGCCAAGTTCTTCGATTGTTGTGTTTACGTCGTCCTTGTCGAGACGGTCGGTTGCTGTTGGGCCAACCAAGATGTTGCCGTGAGTAGTTGGTGTAACCAAGATACCCTTACCCATCTTTGTAGGCATTTGGAACAATGTGTGGTCAGCAAGGTAGCCAACGGACTTGTCCATCAACATGTAGTCGCCCTTACGAGGTTGAACTTGGTACTTGCGTTCGCAGATGAGGTTGTTGATTTCGTCTGCAAACAAACCTGCTGCGTTAACAACAACTTTTGCTTGTTCAACAAAGCCATCAGCGCAAGTAACTGTAAAGATACCATCTTCCTTTTTGAGAGCTGTAACTTCGCTCTTGAAACGGAATTCTACACCGTTTGTGCATGCATTTTCTGCATAGGCAACAGCCATTTCGTATGGGGAAACGATACCGCCACTTGGGATAACCAAAGCTGCAGCAACATCCTTGGAGAGATGTGGTTCCATTTCGCGTGCTTTGTCGCCATCAACAATATAAAGACCCTTTACACCGTTTTGTTCGCCACGAGCAAGCAAGTCGTCCAAGCCACCCTTGAGTTCTTCGTCAAAGCAAAGAACCATGGAGCCGTTTCTGCGGAATGGGAAGTCCAATTCCTTGGAAAGTTGGTCAAACATTGCGTTACCCTTAACGTTGTAGTAAGCTTTTTTGCTATTAGGATAAGCGTCATGGCCACCGTGTACGATACCGCTGTTTGCTTTTGTGGTACCTACGGATACATCGTTGCCCTTTTCAAGCAACAAGATATCTGCGCTAAAGCGAGATAATTCGCGGGCGATGGAACAGCCAATAATACCACCGCCGATAATGATTATGTCTTTCATTAGTCCTCCTTGCTCGCACAAATTTTTGTCTTCGGGTATCTGCTACCCAAACTATGCGTCCTAATAATTATACAATATTTGTAAATTCATTTCAATAGAAAAACATAATTTTCTTTTAAAAAACATAACATTTTTTTTAGAAAAAAAGCAACCGAAGAAACTTTCGATTGCTTTTATTTGGTGATATTAAGTTTTATAATAATGTTATAAATTTACTCTATAACAAACGCTGTTTTTTTGCCTTTTGTTGGGCTCATTGGCAAACACTATCTTAGCCAAAAACTTCGCGTACGGTTTGGATTGTGTTGGCAATTTTGTTCAAAACTTCAACAACCGTGTCCGTTGTACATTGGGACAAATCCTCTAGCATCAGGTCCAAAACCATTGCGTATTCGGAGTCGAACTTTTCTTGAAGGTTGTAGCCCATGAACTCCTCGCCGTTGAGCCATTTGGTTGCTGCTGTGTTGATCATGTCTGTTGCCAAAGCGCGGAACTCGTCGTTGTCCTCCAAGATTTTGCCAATGTCGCGAACGGCCTGATCGTCCAATGTGGAGATACTGCTAACGCTGTTGACAAAGTCCTTTGCGGAAGGAATGATGGATTTTACTGTGCCAATGGCATCGGCAACGTCGTTGATGATATCCACAATTGTGTCTTGGGTGCAGTTAGCCATTTCACTAAGCATGGGATCGAACACAGCTTTTAGTTCGGCATCCAACATTTCGTTGATGTTGATACCCATAAATCCCTCGTTGTTGAGCCATTTGCCCGCTGCGTGGTTTACAATTTCCGTGGCCATGGAGCGCAATTTTGCATGCTCGCTTAGCACTTGGCCAATGTCGCGAACGGCTTGGTCATCAATATTAGAGAGGTTTTGGATGCTGTTAGCAAAACGTATTACAGGGGGAAAAAGAGCCGTTTTTACGGCGTAGATTGTGTCGGCCATATCGTTTAGCACGTCGACGATTGTATCGGGTGTGCAATTTGCCAAATCTACCAAAATCAAGTCGAGTACTATTTTGTAGTCGGGGTCGAACTTTTCGTTAAGGTTAAAGCCCATAAAGGACTCGTTAGCCATCCATTTTTGAGATGCGTAGCTCAAAATTTCCGCAGAGATGGTACGCAAATTGTCCTTTTGGTCAAGGATTGTTGCGATATCGCGAATGGCTTGTTCGTCCATTGTTTCGAGATCGCCAACACTATTTAGAAAACGCAATGCTGGTGGAACGATGGATGTGATGTGAACCAAATCGTCCAAGGCGGACACATCATTTTCGCCACTCTTGTAGGAAACAAGTTTATTGAAGTAGTCGCTTGTGAGATCGTTTGTAAACTTGATAGATTGGTTGTTTGGAAGGTTGATGATGGCTTCCTCGAGAGCGGGGTCGATGGGGTTTTCCTCAGTAGAAATGACGTCGCTAACGTTTGTGTAGATATTGGGTACGGCAGTAAAGTAGCCAGCAACCGGGAACACAAAGCACAACGCGATGATTACACCACCAACAAGTCCAAGAGCAAGTCCACCAAGACGACCAATCAGGCCCTTTTTCTTGGGGAGTACTGCCTTGAGGATTGAGTTGATAATTGCGCGAACAATGCCGGCAACCAACAAACAAAGGACAAACACAACAATAAATACAACAGGTTTTACAAGTGCTTGAACAAGTGTTGGGAAAAACTCCTTGAGGGTTGGGGATGCAACAAAGATATCGCCAAACTGAACCAACATATCATCGATGGCAGGCAATGCAAGTTCGTAGGCCTTTTCTACAAAAAGAGGTGTTATCGAAAATGCCACCACAAATGCCAAGATGATGGTTACAACTTTAACCGCGGAACGAATCAGCCCCTTGGAAAAACCAATTAGCGCACCAATAACGCCAAACAGGGCAAATATACCAAAAACTATGGTGTTGATGTTTTCCATAATAATGTTCTCCTAGTGGAATATATAATATGATATCACTAAATTGTTATAAATGCAATACATTACATAAATTATTGCACATTGAAGGGATTTTATTGCACAAAATTGTTGATTTTTGCGCAAAGGTGAGCAAAAAACCAATGTTGTGGCCCATTGTTAACCATTTTAAGGTGCGGGAGGAGCACAGCGGGCCTACGTTGTTGTTTGATCGTTTTTGAGGTTTAGGCGGGAGTGTGATATCCTCCCCTACAGAGCAAAGGGTTGGCATTGCAATTGCGAAAGGCCGAGGACGTAGCCCCTACAACGTGAGATTTGCTTTGTACATTGCAACGCGCAACAAAATGTAGCTATTTTGCCACCAAACATACGATATAGTAGCCAAACCGTAAGAAAAAAGACACCTGCTTACGCAAGTGTCTTTTGCAAAATTTCAGTTACTGATTACTCTTCAATTTCTTGTACAAGAGTGATGTTTGTTGCTGTGGAGTTGTTTTCCTTTTCAGCATCGTAGGAAACAACACTTGCATAGTTAGTTGTCAAAGCGAAGATGTAGTTACCAACTACGTCTGCCTTTGCCCAACCAGCTGTAGCGTAGTTAGCAAGACTCTTTGCGTAGAACTCGGAAGTTTGGTTTGTAGCAAGGTCGCGTGTGTATGTAACACCATTGGATGTGTAGTACAAAACGCCCTTTTCGATCTTGTCGAGTGTGATTGCATCACGAGAGTCGAACAAAGATTCCTTTACTGTTTCGCCATTGTTATTAACGTAAGTTGCGTAAACTGTGTAAGTTTTTGCAGTTGTGGAACCGTGAGTTTCTGTTTCAACAAAGATTGCCTTTGCACCCCAACCAAGGTATGCACCACTTGGTTTAGCGTTCAAAACGGTGCCACGAACAACGTTTGTGCCATCGAAGTGAGCGTAGTAAACTGTGAGGCCGTCCAATGTTGCGTTCTTTTCGTCAGCTTGTGTGTAGTAAACATAGCCATCGGAGATTGCTGTTACTGTGTAAGTAAGCTTGGATGTTTCGGTATCAACCTTTGCAACAAGAACTTTGTGTTCAGCTGTGCCAGCATTGAATTGGCAGATTTGACCATCTTTGTCCAAGAAGAATACAACGTTGTTTGCGCCATCGATTGCTACGTTGGAAATTTCTTCAACAATAGTTTTTGTGGAACCATCGCTAGCCTTTGCGGAAACAAGTTTGCCATCAACAACGTATGTTGCGTAAACTTCGCCAGCAACTTCGGAAAGCATAAGTTCTGTTTTGGATGTGTCGGTAGACCAAGATTCACCAGCGATAATAAGGTGTTGTTTGCGGTCGGAACCATCGAGTTTGTAGCTTTCCAAAACAAGTTGGTTGGACAACTTTTGACCACCATCTGTCAAGCCTTGGTTTGGTGTTGTGATGTACAAACGGTCACCAAAGATGTGGATACCAGCAAGATCGAGGTTTGTTTCGTTAGCGGAGAAGTAGAAGCAAGGAACGATAAGTTGAACCTTTTCTTTTACTGCTGCTTCGATACGTTCGGTTCTTTCGGAAGAGGACAAGTCTTCGTCGTTCAATGCGATGATAGCATCGAGGTCAGTTGCCTTTACGCGAACAATTGCACCAGCGCGAATTGTGTTTGTGTAGGAATTGTCTGCTGTTGCATCGCCAAAGAAACCGTTAACGTAGTAGATGTAGTCGCCATATTTAACTGCGATACCGCCGTTATCTTCTACAGTTTGACCAGAAATACCATCTGTTGCAACAGGTGTGAATTCGTCTGTTTGATCACAAGCGGCAAAAACTACAAGTGCAAGCATCAAGCAAGCAACAAGAATAATTAGAGATTTTTTGAAATTTTTATTGAACATTGTGTATTACTCCTTATGTAATTGCATACATAGGTCTAAATTATAACCGAAAACGCCAAAAATTGCAACAGTTTTAACGAGTGTTATTGATGCTATTTTTATAAAAATAGACAATTTTTGCATATTAGTTGCAAGCTCCTTTGTTAAACTTGCAATTTTGTGCTTGGCGGATGGGCAAATTGTGGCAATTGAGTGGAACTTTGCTATTTGATTGCAACAAAATGTACTGTGGGTTGTTATACCGTACTCTTGGGTACATCGGCACGTTGCAACATCGAGCATTGGCAAACAACGGACTAAGTCCACTACAAAACGGAAGTAACTTTGCAAACAATCTCACACATCGTTCAAAGTGGTGATTTGGCCTGTGTTGGCATCCTGAAAAAGCATGTAGAAGCTTGTTGGATTGTTTTCCACCAGCACAAAGTCCTTGTCGGAAAATCCCTTGCGCTCGGCAGGCAAACCATAGCAAATGTACTTGATTGCACCTTGCTTTTGCAGTACGCCCATCACAAAATACCGCTGTGAGTTGGGAAAATCCACTCGGACAAAAAAGCAGTTTTTGTACTTGTTGATGAGTGGATAGTACGGCGGAAACTGCACAAACACTTTGACAATTTCCTCCTTGACGGATTGGTAGTAGTTGGCACTGCCACCGCTTGCGTAAAACTTTTCGAAGGCATTGCTGTACTCCTCCACCACTTTGTATCTTTGGCCGGAAGTCTTTTGCAACGTGTCGATATCCAACGTTAACTCTGGATAGAAATTGGTTGTTGCCGATACAAACTGCTCGTAGGCGGTCGCTCCCTGGGTGGGCAAAGTGGACATTTGTCTAGCAAGCATATCACACAAAATCCCATCTCCAAGGTGGGCGCGAGCAACTTCCGTCCACTTGTCATCGTTTGCAACAAGCAGACAGGCAACCTGCTCGAGGGAGTGATGTTCCAACGTGAAAGTTTCGTTGGCCAACGTTGTGAGTTTGCGGGAAACACACTTGCCACAAAAGTTGAGAAATATCCACCACTCCGCTTGGCAAGAGCTCGCCACGTTTGTGACAAAAACCGTAACGCTTGTTTTGTCGGCAGAATTTACAAGTTTAACCATGCCACAAAGTTGTTTGTTTGGCGCTGTAAAAATATCCCTCGTTTGTTGCAAAATGAGCACACGTTTGCAATACATGTTGCACTTCCCCCAAAGTAGTTTGCCCACATTGTAGCGCAAAATACCGCGCAAAAAACCACCAATGCTGACGAAAAATGCAAGAAATATGAAAAAAACCTCTCGAGCAATCGAGAGGTTTGATGTTTGTATTGATACTTTGCCAATGCGCAATCACTTTGTTGGTTTTGGGCCGTTGAAGGTGTAGAAGGAGCACTTGATATCGGCATTGTAGAAGTAGCGTTTTTTGTCGGCGCGACGGCCAAAGTCACGTTCAAAATCTTGATATGGGGACAAAAAGTAGAAGTTCCATTTGTCAAGTTTGCGGTAAAGTTTGCCCATGTCCTTGGCAATTTGTTTTACTTCGTCCATGTTGCCAATGCGCTCGCCATAAGGTGGGTTGCTGATATTTACGCCAAAGCTACTTTTTGTGATAAACTCGTTGGCATTGCGCAGGTTGAACTTGACGTACTTGTCCACACCTGCTTGCTTTGCGTGGAAGTTGGCAATTTCAATTGCCTTGGGGTTGATGTCGCCACCGATGATAGAAAGTGGGCGGTCTACGCGGATATCGTTGGCTTCCTCAAGAGCAAGGTCGTAGGCATCGTCGTCCACACAATCCCATTGCATAAAGGCAAAGTCGCGGTCCATGCCGGGGGCAATTTTTAGTGCCTTCATAGCTGCTTCGATGGGCAATGTGCCACTACCGCAAAACAGGTCGGTAAACATTTTGTCTGGGTTCCACACCGAAAGGTCAATTAGCGCAGCCGCAGTTGTTTCCCGTAGGGGTGCTGTGTAGTTAAGCGTGCGATAGCCACGTTTGTGAAGTCCAACGCCTGTTGTATCCAAGTTGACGGACACAACGTCGTTGGTGATATCCAACTCCACCTTGTACTCGGCACCGCTTTCCACAAGCAAACCGTACTTTTGTTGCAATACCGAAACGATGGCCTTTTTGCCGATGGCTTGAATGGAGTGATGGGCAAACAGTTGGCTACCAACCGACTTGGTTACAACAATAACTTTGCCGTTTTGGTCAACCAAATCTTCCCAATGGATTTTTGCAATGCCTTCGAAAAGCATATCAAAGGTGGTAGCGGGAAAAGTTGCAAGGCGAATTAGCACCCTTTCGCCACTGCGAAGGAATACGTTTAGGCGGGCAACATCGCGCCAGGTGCAGTTTTCCACCACGATGCGACCGCTAATAGCTGGACAATCGCCATAGCCAAGCATATAAAGTTGTCTTTTTACTACCGCTTCGACACCGGTAGCACAAGGAATAAGAATTGTCATGTTTGTTATTTGTAGGATATTTAGTCCATTTTGTTGTTAGGGTAGTTTGTAGTTTTATGAAAGTTTTCGCCCAACACTAGGCATGTTTTATAAGGCTAGTTGTTGCGTTTGTAGTCGAGCATTTCGTCTTCGCCAGTTGGGTCCACTTGAACAAGCTCCCAGTTGCCAGTTTGGGTGATGTCGTCGAATGCATTAACGGCATCTTCGAGTGTAGCATATTGGGTGGTTTGGATGATGCCCATGTTGCCATCGAGGCAGTTGATGAAAAACTTGTACTTTGGATTGACTGTTGGGGTGTTTGTGTACTTGTTTACAAGGTAGTCGACGTAGTACTTGGCATCGAAATCTTCGCCAATGGCAAGGCGCAAGATTTGGTCGGGGTACATACTGGAACCATGCTTGTGGATGTGGTCGCGTAGCCAATCGTTTACCTTTTGAGTGTTGCCACTTGCAAGGCTTTGTGCCACGTCAAAATCTTTGTTCATATGATAGTAAAGTTGGGATGCAATTGCCGAACCAAGTGCATAGGTGGGGAAGTAACCAAAGCTACCGCCTGCCCAGTGCATGTCTTGCAAAACGCCAAGCACGTCCGTTGGTGGAGTGATACCAAAGTACTCGGTGAACTTCTCATTCCAAACTTGTGGCAAATCCTTTACTTGAATTTCGCCTGTGATGAGCAACTTTTCAATTTCGTAGCGGAGCATTACGTGGAGTGGATAAGTTAGTTCGTCCGCCTCGGTGCGCACAAAACTGCGTTCCGCACGGTTGACATAGGCAACAAACTCCTCCACGGTAACGTAGTTGAGTTGTGGGGCAAAAATGCGTTGAAGCTCGGGATAGTGAACTTGCCAAAACTCCTTACTCCTACCAATCAGGTTTTCGTAAAAACGAGATTGACTTTCGTGCAAGCCAAGACTTGCACCGCCACTACAAAACGTGCCGTTTAGTGCCTTGTCCCCTTGTTGCTCGTAGAGCGCATGGCCTGTTTCGTGAATTACCGAAAAGATGGAAGAAATGAGGTTATCTGTGTAGTAACTGTTTGTGATACGAACGTCGTCGGTACCAAAGCCAGTTGTAAATGGGTGGGCACTTTCCGACATGATACCGCGAGACTTGTCAAAGCACAGTACGTCACGAAGGTACTCGCAAAACTCAATTTGCTTGGATTTATCCCAAAATCTGTTTGCCCAAGCAGGGATTGGATGGGGATTTTCCGTCACTTTTTTAACCACGGGTACAAGTTTTTCGCGCAACAAATTGAAAAAGGCATCGTACTTGGCTTGGTTGTAGTTGGGTTCGTACATGTCCAGCAAAACGTCGTAGCCTTGAGCTTTGTCGGTGGCAAGCCAAACAGTTTGCTTGCGAACGTAGTCGACAATTTTTTCCAAATAGGGGCGGAAAAGCTCAAAGTCGTTGTCGCGTTTTGCGCGGACGTAGATGGGGTACGCTTCGGACATGAGTTGGCTATATGCAACGTACTCGTCAGCGGGAATCTTTTTTGTTTCTTGGATGTTTTTGTAGGTCACTTCGATTTCGTGAGCAAGCACAGCATCAAGTTCGTCCTTGTGCGCGTACAACGTTTCTGCTGCACTTTCAAAGCGAGCATCCGTCATAAGTTCGTATTCGTAAGCGGAAAGCACACCCATTTGGTCGGCGTTGGCAATGACGCTTTGCTCCGTTGCTTGGGTTTCGTGATCCCACGAAATGAGGAACCCTGCATATCGTTGAGCCAAAATCTTTTTGCGTTGTTCAATATAGAATTGCAATGCTTGTTGCATGATGATACTCCTTTGATGTGGAAGTTTCCACAAAATTGATGACAATACTTTACCACAAAGTTGTGGGAATTACAATGGTTTGAGATAAATTTGGAAGATTTGTGAAGGCAAGCGGGAGGATGGTATCCTCCCCTACGATGGCCAAACTATGCGGACGAGCACAACTTGCCCCTACGACAAGCCGTTGCTGTTTTGATTGAGTCAATGATGATATGCGGGAGGGGCAACCCCTCCCCTACGGTGTTGGAGAGTTACAACTTGTGGCAAACTGCGGGAGATTGCGCAGATCTTTTGCCGTCAAAAGCCGAACAGAACTTGTGAGCAAGACAAAAAAAATAACCCGCGACAAATCGTCGCGGGTTGGAAAGGTTTGTGTTTACGCTTCTTCGATAGCGCCAACAGGACATTGTGCTGCGCAAGCACCACAATCTACGCAGAGATCAGCTGCAATTTCGTAGATGCCATCGCCTTCGTTAATAGCGTCGCAAGGGCATACGCTTTGGCAACCGCCACAAGCAATACAATCGTTAGTAATTTTGTGAGCCATAGTCTTTTTCTCCTTTTTCCCAATTTGGGTAACACAATTATATACTTGTCTGCAAAATTTGTCTACCATTTTACGGCCAAAATTGAATTTTTGCTATGTTAAAATCTTTTTGGCAAAAATGTGCAAAGTTTATTTACAAAAGTTGACAATAGGTATATAATTGATGTAGTAGGTGGCAAGTGGTTTGTATCGTTTGCCACAGTAGAAAATGGTTATTTTGGAGGTTTTGTATGAGAAAAACCAAAATAGTTTGCACACTTGGTCCTGCAAGTAGTACGTACGATCAAATCAAAAAGATGGCTCTTGCCGGCATGAACGTTGCTCGTATCAACATGAGCCACGGCTCCCACTCCGAGCATCAAGCAAAGATTGACACAGTAAAAAAGGTTAGACGTAGCCTTGGTATGCCCATCCCCATCATGATTGACACAAAGGGCCCCGAGGTGCGCATTTGCACATTCGAAAATGGCTCGGTGGAAATTGTTGAAGGCCAAGCTTTCGACTTTGTTTGCGAAGATATCGTTGGCGACAACACCAAAGTTGGCGTTACTTACAAAGATTTATACAAAGATATTGTTGTTGGCGGAAAACTTTTGCTAAACGACGGTTTGCTTGTGTTCAACATCACAGGCATCGAAGGCACCACTATCCACACCTATGCAGAAAACGGCGGTGCTCTTTCCGACCGCAAGGGTTTGTTTGCACCAAACGTAAAGTTGAACATGCCATTTTTGTCCGAACAAGACAAAAAGGACTTGGAGTTTGGTATCAAAAACGGCGCGGAACTTTACGCTGCAAGTTTTGTTCAAGATGCTGATAGCATCCTTCAAATTAGAGAATTTTTGAAATCTCACGGCGCAAAAGACAGTTGCATCATTGCAAAGATCGAAAGTCAAAGTGGCGTTACCAACTTGGACGAAATCATTGCTGTTAGCGATGGTATCATGGTTGCACGTGGCGACTTGGGCGTAGAAATGCCTTACGAAAAGTTGCCAGCATTGCAAAAGATGATTATCACGCGTGCGCGCATGCAAGGTAAGTTTGTTATTACCGCTACGGAAATGTTGGAAAGCATGATCACAAAACTCCGCCCCACTCGTGCGGAAATTGTAGACGTTGCAAACGCTGTGTTTGACGGAAGCAGTTGCGTTATGCTATCTGGCGAAAGTGCAGTTGGTATCAACCCTCCAAACACAATTGCTACAATGGCACGCATTTGCGAAGAGGCGGAAAGCAACGTAGACTACAAAAACATGTACTCCACAAGCCCATTCACCTTGATGAATGCAACAGACGCAATCAGCCACGCAACAGTATCCACATCATTTGATATCGGCGCAAAAGCAATTGTTGTTTACACCGCAAGTGGATCTAGCGCACGCATGGTATCACGCTTTAGACCAAGCATGCCAATTGTTGCTATGACAACAACCGACCGCATCTACCACCAACTTTCCACAAGCTGGGGCGTTATCCCTGTGATTAGTCCAATTTTCGAAAACAGTGACGACATGCTAAAGCACGCCGAAGAAACTGCTTACCGCATGGGACTTGCAAAGCCAGGCGACAACATTGTTATTACTGCGGGCCTTCCACTTGGATCACAAGTTTGCACAAACCTCATCAAAGTTTCCACCTTGGAAGAAGAGTTTTAATCAAAAACACAAAGACGACCAAAAACTTGGTCGTCTTTTTTTACACCAACACAGTTTGTGCTTGGGAACAAACATAGATGGAAATTTGTGTTGATGTACACAAGCAAACTGCTTGCATAAGCAATTTTTCAGATGACTTTGCCCATGTGCAAGCAAGTCGATTTTGATATTTGCCCTTGCCCAAACCACGCAAAAATGTGATATCGGGTGCAACTTGACTGCATCAAAAATATGTAAAAACAGGATACTTTTGCTCCAATATGCGATGGTAATATTGCAAGAATGTTCATTTTTGGGGAGAAATCAAAGATTTTTTGGGAAATTTTAAAAAGGGTATGGACAAAACGGCTTTTGTGTGATAATATGGACAAAACGGAGTTGGAGAACATCTTATGAACGATATTGTATATGCAGGCAAACATCTACGTACCTACAACGTGCAAGATCACTCTCACGACAATTGGGAGTTTATTTACTGCACAAGTGGCCAAGGGGAACTTTTGTTTGATGACGAATCTACAATGCACTACGCAAGCGGGGATTTGGTAATCATTCCGCCACACTTGGATCACAAAAACGAAAGCGTAAAAGGCTTTACCAACATCCACATTCGCATTGACGATGCAACGTTGCCATTTAAGCACGCAACAAGCATCACGGATGACAGTGACAAGCACATCTTGCGCGCCTTTGAAGATGCATTTTTCTACTTCAACAGTCAACTAGACAAAAAGCAGTTGCTTGTTTCGGCACTGGGCAACTTGATTGTTAACTACGTGATTGCCTTCCAAAGCAACAAACCATTGAGCCGTGTTGTGGAAACAATCAAAAGTAGCATTGTCAAAAACTTTCCCGATTGCAACTACCAATTGGACGAATACCTGAAGAGTTTGCCATTTAACTACGACTACCTTCGCAAGTTGTTCAAAAACGAAATGGGCATCACTCCTCACGGCTACCTTACAAACATGCGTATGCAAACGGCGGAAAAACTACTCAGTTCCCAAGACCATGAGTACAACGTTTCCAAAGTGGCGCAAATGTGTGGCTTTGACGAGCCATTGTACTTCAGTCGAGTGTTCAAAAAGCAATTTGGTTGCTCGCCCATCAACTACGCAAAACGCAAAAAGACAAACTGAGTTGGCAATTTTGCCAACTTTTTTTGTGGGATTTTTACTTTACCGCCATCCTACTATACACAAAAATAAGTGCATCTGTACACGAACATGCGCAAAACAAAATATAACAAGTCACAAAAATACACAACCAGTAACAAAATACGCCGAATGGTAGATTACATTCTTAAAAACACGCTACTACACGCATAAAAACGAGTACGTGTCGTCAAAAAACTCAAAAAAGCAAAAAGGTCGCAACAAAGTTGTGACCTTTTTTGTTTACTATTTTATTTATTATTTTGGGAAATCATTTAGTTTTGGAGTTGTTAAATTTGCGAAAAACAAAATTGTTTGGTTGCAAAAACTCCAATTTACTTAACCTGCTCTCACTTTTTAATGTCGCATTATTTTTGTTTAATCAAGTTAATATTCTTGTTGCTTAACTTCCAAGGTGTGTCGCTTCTCCATTGGAATAAACAGACATTCTAATATGCTATATGTTTTGTTTGAAGTAGCATAACACAAAATGAATTCCTCTCGTGTAAACGGATTGATGCATGTGATTTCGTCCATTTTTACGCCATCGAAATACAGGTTAATTGGTTCGTCTTTGCTTTTATATACAAATGCATAACAGTTATTCTGGCTTCTTGTCCTATATTCTGCATAGTACAATTCGTCAAGAATGTCCTCATAGTCATTCTTCAAATCAAAAATAGCTTGATTGATGTTTGCTAAGCCTCTTGAGCATTCTAAATAGAAACCATCCTGGTCTTTCTTTACAATGTATGCCATCAGTTCTTCTTGGGAAATATCACATTTAGCACAGTGCGCGTACGTACATATGACAAAAACTTCGCTTTCTTTGCTGAAGTACGTTACTAGATCGCATGGACGACAAGCTCCTAAAAACTGTTCATATCCCGCCTGAAATGCCGCATGCAATTCTTCGACAGTACTATATTTTGTATTGTTGAATATGTCAGTATCGCTGATAAATATAGCACATGAACTCAATGGGAGCATGGTTAAAACTAACAATATGATTAAAACTATTTTTGCGACTTTTTTCATTCGAAAGTCCTCCAAATTTGTTTGGCAGATTTGTGAAAACACTATGTTTGCTAACGTTGTAAAATCTGCTACTTGCTTGCACGGAGCACTTCGGTGTAGCAAAGCACAAATGGCGCAACGCCTTTGGCATCGTTTTGCACAATAGGCTCAGAAATGTAGTACTCGAATGTGCCATCGCGTCTGCGGTTGTTTTCGGGCCCGAGGCCTGCAACAAGGCAAATACCACCAAGGTTAAGCTGACCATCGTTATCTCGCAAATAGGTACTGCAAACGCCGTCAAAAATGCTTTTGCCAAGCTTTGCGTAGCTTTGGGGGATAACGCCCAATCGTGCGCCCTTTAGCATTGCGTAGGCCACCATGCAACTGCCACTTGTTTCGGCATAGTTTCCCTCACGTTCGGGGCAATCCACCACTTGGTAGAGCATGTTGTTGGTTGGGTTGACGTGTTTGGCGATACCGCTGATTGCATCGTTGAAAACGGGTGAAATTTTTTGCGCAACGTCCGCTGGGACAATTTGCAAGATGTCCGCCATGGCAACGAGATACCAGCCAATGGAACGTAGCCAAAAGTTGGGGGAAAGGCCCGTTTGCTTGTCGCACCAAAATGCTTGCTTGGAGCAATCCAAACAATGGTAGTACAAGCCTTTTTGTGGGTTGAACATCAACTTGTGCACGTTAGAAATTTGCATGACGATGTCGGAAAAGTCCTTGTCGGCACTATTATGCCACAAAGCGGAAAACACTTGCGCCATGTAGAGTCCATCCAACCAAATTTGATTGGGGTAGATAAGCTTGTGCCAAAAGTTGCCTGTGTTTGTGCGAGGTTGCTCGTCCAATTGACTTTTGAGCAAGTCAATTGCCTTTTGGTACTTGGCTTTGCCAGTTTTTTGGTACAACTCGAAGAGTACACGACCTTCGTTGATGTCGTCTAGGTTGAACTTGTCCTTACTGTAACCACGAAGTGTGCCATCTTCAAACACGTAGTAGTCCACAAAGCTTTCCACAAAGTCGAAATAACGTTGTTCGCCTGTGATTTTGTTGAGTTCCAACAAGGCAGTTAGCATGCAACCATCGATGTAGTTCCAATGGGGTGCTTTGCCCTGCTTGATACTTTCGATGTTCCAAAGTGGCGCATCGGGTGTGGACTCGTTGAGTAGTCGCTCGACATATTTTTCAATTTGATTGTACATTTACTCCTCCGTGAGGTCACCAACATTGTTGGCTGTGATTTTTTGTCCTTCGACACCCTCCAAGGACACGTTTTTGATGACAAGCTTGGTTACGTTGTCGAAGTACAAACCGCTTTTGCTAAGCTTGATGGCGTTGTTTTTCATAGCGGGAACGCCACTTTTTGCATCATCAGCAAAGGTAAATTGAATGTTGGATAGTTCAATACTCTTGATAGGTTGCTCGGGCAAACCATCGCAGTAGGCAGCGGCCACGTGACAGTTTTTGCAAACCATATCCTTGAAGCAAAACTCGCCCAAATATGGAGTGCGGTCGTCCACAGGCAATTTTTCGCGTGTGGTGTTGTACTCGGAGTAGCGGTCGGGGTCGCAACAGTTGTACCACATGTTGATTACAATTGGTGTAAGCACATTGTCCATCAAAATGTTTTCAAACGTTACACCATCGATGATGGCATCCTTGCCACGTCCACGACGTGTTTTGATACGAAGACCGCGGTCAGTTGCGTAGAAGATGCATCTGTTGACCGTCAAGTTTTTAACACCGCCGGCCATTTCGCTACCAAGGGTTACTGCACCATGGCCAAATTGCATCAAGCAGTTGCGGATTGTGTGGTGGTTGGCGGGAGTTTTGTACGTTTGGCCGATGTACATTTTGCCCGATTTGATGGCAATGCAGTCGTCGCCAACGCTAAACTTGCAACCAATGATATCCACGTAGTCGCATGCCTCGGGGTCGATGGCATCGGTGTTGGGACTATCCTTTGGCGCATTGATGGTTAAATCCAAAAAGCGGATGTTGTTGGAAAAATATGGGTGGAACTGCCAAGCGCCGGAGTTTTGACCGGTGATACCATGAATAGTAACGTTGGAGCAGTTGTTCAAAAAAACCAAACGTGGACGGCCATGTGGTTGATTTTTAACGTCAATCCACCAACCGATGTTGTGAGCATTGCCTTCCAAGGTGCCTTGTCCAACGATGTTGACGTCGTGTAGGTGTTCGCCAAAAATAAATGCTTGGCGCATGCTTACAGGGTTGCCCTCCCAAGTGCCAAGTTGCACCATTTGGCCAGTAACCAAATCTGCAAGCTCGCCAGGGATAACTGGGTAACGGTTTTTGTCGAGATGAGCTGTTAGCGTTGCGCCCTTTTGCAAATCCAAAGTGATGTTGCTCTTTAGGCACAATGGCGCTGTTACAAAGTTACCTTGGGGCACAACAAGACGTCCGCCTGTAGGCAAGCAGTTGATGGCAGTTTGGATAGCCATGGTGTTGTCCGTTACACCATCGCCCACTGCGCCAAATTGCTCGATGGAAAGACAAGCAGTTTCCGCTTGAGTTGCAACTTGCAAAGATACATTGGTATCCTTGATGGAAATGTTGTAGGTTGTGTTTGGGGACAGGTCAAACAAGGAAAAGATATTGGTGTTGAATGTGCCAATTTCCTTGCCATCCAGCAAAACTGTGTAGTTACCTTCGGTGTAGTATGGCAGATTGTTTTGCCACTCCAAGCAGAGGGATGTTGAACTTGCAAAAATACATTTGATCATAGTTTTTACCTTTAGACGTGCTGTTTTTGTAGCCAATTTGGTTGGCTAGATTTGCTAAAAAAGTTACAAAAGTTTTATCGTGGGCAAGCAGGCTTGTTTGTGTGCTTTGTTGCTACAAACGATTGCTTGGAACAATTGCACTATTGCTTGTTTGTTGGGTTGGGTTGATTTTTTGCTTTGGCGTCCTTGATGATTTTGCCAAGCAAGTTTTTGCAACCGATAAAAATCAAGTCGTAAATTAGGTACAACAAACCGTACAAAAATGGCTCTACCGCAACGGTGATTTTGTCTGACTCGGGGCCGTTGATAAGGATGTTGATGCCCTTGTAGCTTGCCACAACTAGCAAAACAATCAATGCGGAGTAGGCAATGTTAGCAAACAACGTCCAAAACTTTTTTTGAGGGAACATCATCCATTTGTCGTTTTCCTTGGGGGATGTTTCGATAAAACGGAAGATGTTGTTTAGTAGCAAGTCGGTGATGATGCCTGTTGCCAATGCCAAAACAAGGATGATATCCCAACCTACAAGAATGTTGCCTAGGCCCCACAAAAAGAAGAAGCACATTGCGCCATCGAACCAAAACTTCAAAAACAGGGCTTTGATCCAAGAGGGGATTTTGTCCAAACCGCCGGAAGAAAACTTTTTGATTTCCTCCGCGCCAACCTCCGGCACGTTACTTTCGTCCGCGGTGACCAACCTTTCTACAACGTCCGTTTTGAGGTCGGAGCGTTCCGCAGTGGTTGGTGTGCGTGTGTATTGGGGATTTTTGTTGTCGAATTTCTTTTTTGCCATGGTAGTTCCTTTGAAATAAGTTGCTGAGATAATTGTAGCACAAATGTTTGGGATATTCAATAGAATTGATATTTTTGTGCACTATTTGAGCAAAAATGTGCACAAAAGCCAACAATGTTTGCGGGGTGCGCTTTCAATAAATTGCATCTTGGTGGCAAAATTTAGCCAAATTGCCATTGCAAATGTTGACGTTTTTACACAAAAACGCAACACGTGGTCGATTTTTTTTCGCGCTACAACAAAATTTGAGATATAAACAAAGGCAACAGACGGCAAATGTCGTCTGTTGCCCGAAGTAGACTAAAGTTGCATTACTCGTCGGCAAGTTCCACTTGAGCAGATGTATCGGTGTACTCCAACTCGATGGATGTGTTGATCTTTTTGAGAAGTTTGCCGTAAACTGGGATTGTTGCAGTCAAAAGCAATGTTACACCCAACAAAATTGCGTTGGTGATAACAGTTTTTTGCGCGATGGGAACAAATGGATACTTGCTAGCATCGAAATCGCCCGATGCCAATGATTTTGCTGTGGCATCAGCATACAACAAGTCGCAAGCAATTACAACGCCAATGAGCACTACGTACAATGCAACCATTATCCATCTTGGTTTTTGACGCTTTGGAAAAGCATTCAAAAAGCAAACAATTGCAAGTGTTGTAAACAACATGATAACAAAGCTGTACAAGCCCATGTTTTGGCGCATGAGTTGTGCTGTGGTGTTGGAAATGTCTGTAAGGTTGAACGAATATTGTACAAAACTTACAAGAAGCATTACAAATGCTATGTTGTGAGGTCTACGCTTCAAGGAAACTATCAACTTGCGGAATGATTCCTTGAGGTCTTTACCTAATTTTACAAAAAAATTCTTCATTGCAATACCCTCTTTATCTTATTGCATTGGTTGTTTGTTTGTCGAAGAAGTGAACGTGAGTAAACTTGACTTGAACCTTGTCGCCTGGCTTGTAGTTGCACCAGTCGCGAACCTTTGCAACGGAGTTCTTTTTGCCGATGTGGCCATGAACCAGTGTGTTTTGGCCAAGGTTTTCGTTGTTGGAAACATCAAGTACGATGTCGCCACCAACTTCGATATGCTCGGGGCGTACACCCAAAACAATTTGGCTACCAACATAGTTGGCAAGCAAACGTTTTTCGTGGTCGTTCAATTGGTACTCGAAACCATCGCCAACAAGTTTGTCCTCCAAAACGTCCACATCAAACAAGTTCATTGGTGGCAAACCGATAAAGCTTGCTACAAACAAGTTTGCTGGAGTGTCGTAGAGCTCCAATGGAGTGCCGATTTGTTGAACATAGCCCATGCTCATGCAAACAATGCGGTCGGCAAGCGTTAACGCTTCTGTTTGGTCGTGGGTTACGTAGATCATGGTTGCACCAAGACGTTTGTGCAAAAGCATGATTTCGCGACGCATGCTACCACGGAGCTTTGCGTCCAAGTTACTAAGTGGTTCGTCAAACAAAAATACCTTTGGTTGGCGCACGATTGCACGTCCCATTGCAACACGTTGGCGTTGTCCGCCGGAAAGTTGCTTTGGCTTTTTGTTGAGTTGGTCCTTGAGGCCCAAAATTTCCGCAGCGGCCATAACCTTTTGGTGGATAACATTTTTGTTTTCCTTGCGCAAAATCAAGGAGAACGCCATGTTTTCGTAGACGGTCATGTGGCCGTACAAAGCGTAGTTTTGGAAAACCATCGCGATGTCGCGGTCCTTGGCGGGCATGTTTGTAACGTCCTTGCCATCGATGATAAGTTTGCCTTTGGTGATGTCCTCGAGGCCTGCAACCATGCGCAAAGTTGTGCTTTTGCCACAGCCAGATGGGCCAACCAAGACGATAAACTCGCCATCTTTTACATCCAAATTAAAATCGAATACCGCTTGGACGTTGTTATCGTAGATTTTGTCAAGATGTTGTAAACTTAGATCTGCCATACTATCATCTCCCTATTGTTGCTCTGCTTGCTTGAGCGACTCGTTGTAGGCAGCAAGTTGTTTTCCGCGGATAACGCCGATGATGCCACCTGCAATAAGCAATGCCGAAGCAGTAACAAGGCAAACGATAACAAGTGCAAATTGTGTATCGTTGAGTACAGTTGTGATAATGGGTTCGCCACCAGGTACCAAAATTTTAGTTTCGGTGTTGTGTAGTTTTAGTGGCCAAATAAAGATGCGTGCAAGCTCGATTACGCCAATGGCAATCATCATGATGGCGTAGTTAACGTTGTAGTTTTTTACACCTTCGCTACACAAAAATACAAACAACAAAAACAGTAGGTTTGTAACAACGGATGCACCCATCATAAGTTCGTACATGGCTTTGTTGTTGATTTTGTACATGATAACAAAGTACAAAACGTTGGCAACAATTGCAAGAATTGCCATGTTAGAGCACAAGGTGTTTTTTGTGTAACGCATGCGATCTAGGCGCATTTGCTTTTTGTCGTTAAGCATTGGGCACCTCCCCTACACCATTGTTTTGTAGCAATTTATGTTCACGCTTCATAAGCGTAAGTTTCCAAATCAAATTGAACACAAGCACACCTGTTACAACAACCAAAAGCGCAGCCAAAACATAACCCAAGGAGAAACACACAACGTTTGTGTCGATTTCCTTGAATTGTTCTCTAGCAAACCAATCGATGAGCGCTTGATGGTCGACAGCGTTGAACTTTGCCTCGTACTTAACAAGGTTGGCAACCAACCAAGCGGCAAATCCAATGTTGTAGACAGTTGTTGCACCAATGGCAACAAAGTTGCTTATGTAGTAGTTGCGACGTTTGTTGCAACTTGTGATGAACAACAACAAAGTGATAACAAGGCCAATCAATGCGCCAGATACCATTTTGTCGTTAAAACCGGCATGCTTTACTTGAACTGTTTGGATGATACCTTGGCTGTTTTTTTGGAGCTCACTTACAACGTAGGTTTGAATTTCGAAGTAGAATTCGTTACCTTTGACGTAGTCCTCGATAACTTCGTTAGTAAGTGGGTTTCTTTTTGTAGCCAAGTCCACCACTTTGCCATTTACAACGGCAATGGTTGGGGAAAACAATTCGTAAAGCTCGGTGATAAAACCAAGAGAATAAGCAAAAAGTATCACTGCCATAATCAGTGCTACCAAGCATATTATCTTTTGAAATTTCATTTGAGACTTAAACATAAGTCCTCCATTTGATTGTATCCCCTAGGGGGGAGGGATGCCCTCCCCCGTTAGGAGTACAACATTAATTAACTTTGATTTGACTAACTATGTTGAAAGTTAGTGTTTGCAAACTGTGTTAAATTTAGCAAGTTTGCTTTGTGAAAGTTTTTTGTAATTTGTTTTACAAACTATTTGGAAAGTGTTTCGTAGTAAGCAGCAAGTCTATCCCAAGCGTCTTGTTGAACCTTGAGGTAGAGTTGATCTTGCCATGTTTCGCGAACGAGTTGAGCAATACCAGCTGGATCGGAGATATTTGCTTCCATGAGGATTTGTTCGGAGTAGCCCTTTTCGATGAAGAACAACATCAAGTTAGACCAGGAGTTCTTGTCTGTCTTGAAGTATGTTGTAAGGTTGGAGTAATCCTTTACTTGTTCGTTTTCGGCTGTTGTGAATGGCAAAGATGTTGGGATGGATGTGTACCACATGTTTTCGGCAATACCAAGTTCTGGGTGCTTGATTGTGCCGAGAGCGATAGCTGCGGAAACCTTACCAGCGCCTTCCTTACCGATTTCGTGTGTGCATTGGTATTCGAAAGCTTGGCTCTTGGGGAAACCGTTAAGTGTGGAACCAAGGAACCAACGAGCGTAGTTAGTGTAGTTACCACCTGTGAACTCTTGAAGTTCTGCGTACATTGCGTCAGAAACGATTGGCATTTCCTTACCGTTGAAGTTGAATGTTTCGTACTTCTTAGCAACGTCTTCCCATGTTTTAACTTCTACAGAAGCATCCTTAACTTTGATGAAGTCGTCGGAACCGTAGGACATTGTGATTTGACCTTGTACGGAGAATGCAAAGTCGATCAAAGTCAAAGCTGCATTGAGTTTGTCTGTGTTGAGAGTACCATCGGCATTGGAAACACCAGCCTTGGAGATTGCCCAACCATCAGTCTTAACGGAACGCCAAGACTCTGTAAATCTCATGTAAACGCCATTAGCATTGGAACCATCGTACCATTTAGCAACTGGAACCATCATAGCTGTGTACTTTTCGCCTTCTTGAAGCTTTGTAGCGTTCATAACTGTTTGTGTTTGACAGTAGTCGTAGGAAACGATACCAGCGTCTTTAGCAAGGAAGTTAGCACTTGTATGGTCGGAACCTGTGTTGATATCAACAAGACCTTCCTTAACAAGATTGTTCATTCTTTCGAGAGCAATCCATGTAGCTTCTTCGGAACGAGCACTGTGGAGTTTGCCGTCGCTACCGAAGTAGAGGTAGTCCTTTCTGGATTCCATACCGCGAACGCCGAACAAAGAACCAGCAAAACGGAACAAGTCAACAGCACGTTGTTGGTTGGAGGATTCACGAGCGAACAAACCTTTGATTGGGTTGCCATCGGAGTCGTTCAAAGATGCAACAGCACAACGAAGGAGAGCAACAAGTTCGTCAGCGTCCCAAGCTGCATCGTAGCCAAGGAACAAGTCGGAACGGTTTTCGTAAACATCACCATACATAGCGTCGATGTATGCGCGGAACATTGCAACAGCTTGGTCACCTGTAAGGTTGGATGCAGAGTTCATTTGAGCGATGATGTTTTGAGCTTTGGAGTAGTCCTTTGTGATTGTTTGTTTGCCCTTGCCATCTCTTGTCAAAGATTCGATGGAGTAGTTTTCGTTGATGTATGGTGTGTAAGCGGATGTGTTAACAGCGCGGTTAGCACCGTGGTATGCTGTGTCGCCATCCAAAAGAGCGATAACCATGTCCGCACGAACAAGTGGGAAACGTTCGATATCGTCAACACCGTCGAAGTATGGGCTCATGTAGATTGCGCCTGTTGTTACGTCTGCTGTTACGGAAAGACGAACAACTGGGTTTTCTTGAAGGTAAGCGTAGAAGTTAGGCATGTATTGGAGATACTCAGCAAAGTTGATGAGTTGTCCAGCAGCACCAGCTTCTTGGATAACGTCTGCACCACCAGCGATGATATCTACTTCGCCAAGTCTACCAGCATCACGCCAGTGCTTGAATTCGTTAGTTGCAGAGCCTGCACCTGTGAACAAGTCTTCGAAGATGATACCAAGGTCGTTGGATACTTGTTTCCATGTAGGTTTCATGTCGCCAAGGCGGTATTGTTGACCATCAGCCAATGTCAAAACGCCATCAACTGCGCCAGCATCGGACATTGTTTTAGCATCTTTGAAGGAGATAGCTTCAGTTGTTTTTTGGTAACCAGCAGCGATACGAAGAGTTGTACCTTCTGCATATTCCAATTTGTTAACTTCGCAATCGCACTTGGATGCGCAAACAGGGTCTGTGCAAGCAAAGTTTTTGCACTTGCCACAGTCAGCACACTTGTTAGAACATGTGTGAGCTACTGAGTGACCACCGCACTTGTCTGTACAAATTTCCTCTGTACAAGATTCGTTTGTACACTTGCCGCAAGTTGGACATACGTTAGTACATACGTGTGGTTGTTGACAAGCTGTCAAAACTACCGATGTAACCATCATAACTGCCAAAAGCAAAGCAATGATAAGTTTTGTCTTTTTCATAATGTTCCTCCTGTTAGAGATAAAAATATTTTGTTAGCCATCTGTCTACCAGATGGTAGTAACCAAAAGAAAAGTTTGTTATTCCTTTACGCCACCCATGTTTACACCCTTGGCAAAGTACTTTTGGATGAATGGGTAAATAATAAGGATTGGGATGATTGCACACACAATCAATGCGTACAACTCGGAGTAGTGAGAATATGGTTTTGCCCACGATGCTAAGAAATCGCTATCCATGTACAAATCCAATTGATTGCGGATGTAAACTTGCAAAGGTTGTTCGTTGATGTAGTCACCAAGAAGCATTTGTTTTGCCCAGAAGAAGCCGTTCCAACGGGAAATAGCAAAGAACAAAGCTACTGTTGCGATTGTGGATTGACTCATGGGAATGTACACCTTGGTCAAAATTTGCAACTCTGTTGCGCCGTCGACAATGCTTGCTTCTTCAATTTCCGAAGGAACACCCTCGAAAGCGTTACGAAGAAGGATTACGTTCATCGCTGCCATACCCATGGCAATAACGATAAGCCATTTGCGGTCGTCGATGCCCATTGCCTCGAAAACCTCTGCTGTGTTGAGGTAGTTGATGTATTGTGGAACCATACCTGCAGAGAACCACATGGTAAATACCAAGAAGAAGTTGAAGCCCTTGCGGAACAACAAACGTTTTTTGGAGAGTGCATAGCCACCCAAAATTGCTACAAACAATGCCCAGATTGTACCAAAAATGGTAAGGAACAATGTGTTTGTGTAGGAGTTCCAAAACATGTTTTGACCAAACATGTTTGCAAATGCTTGGAATTGAATGTCTTTGGGGAGCAAGATTACTTGGTTGTAGTCAACTGCTTCCTTACCACTGATGGATGCGGAAATTGCATACACAAATGGGTACAAACAGCAAATGGAGAATATTCCAAGGAAGGTATATGCGATAATTTTGAAGATAAGTTCTGATATTTCTAATTTACGTTTCATAAGTTATCTCCTAGTAAAGTGATACGTCAGTTGCCTTGCGGGCGATGGTGTTTGCACCAATAACCAAAATCATACCGGTAACGTTGTTGAGCATTTCCGCAGCGGATGCAAGGCCAGGTTGGCCACCACTACCACTTGATGCCATACCTTGTTTGTAAGCCCAAGTGGAAACAACTTCTGCAACGGAGTAGATTGTGTTACTTGTTGAACCCTCTGTCAAAAGCAAAACCTTTTCGTAGCCGATGCTCAACAAAGAACCAATACGGTTGATGAGCATGATTACTACTGTAGAAAGGATACATGGCAAAACAACGTACTTCATTTGGGCCATCTTGCCTGCGCCGTCAATTTGTGCTGCCTCGTAGCTTGTGGGCGAGATGGCAATGATTGCCGCAAAGTAGACAATGCTATCGTAACCTGCACCCTCCCAAATACCTGTGATTTGGTAAATTGCACGGAAGTATTGTGGGCCGTTCAAAAGACCAGCTTTACCAACTTCTTCGGAGATGAGTCCCAACTTTACCAAAAGGTTGGACACAATACCCATGTCGGAAATCATACTGGATTGCTTGAGGAGCATGATTGTCAAAGTGGTCATGACAACGGTAGACATGAACTTTGGCAAATAGGTCATTACTTGGAAAGCACTACGAAGGAGGTTGGATTTGATTTCGTTAAAGAACAACGCCACGATGATTGGCATTGGGAAACCGAAGCAAAGACCGTAGAAGCTAAGCAAGAATGTGTTGCGGAATGCTGCCCAAAACTCTGGAGCCATGTCGCCGGAAATCAACTTTGCAAAGTAGTAGAAACCTACGTATTGTTGATCGGAAACATCCAACGATGGGTTGGAGAACTTGAATGCACCAAGCAACTCGTACATTGGCAGGTAGCGCCAGCAGAAAAATACGAATAGCAATGGAAGTAGCATCAAGTAAAGTCGCCAATCCTTCAAGATTGTCTTTACGGTGTTTTTCCAATGGTTCTTTTCTACATCATCGCGCACGGCCTGCTCGGGATCCATGGAGTAGGTTTGCGTTTTTTCGTCATAGATGATGTATTCGTCCAATACTTGTTTGTTCACGAGGAAATCCTCCTATATGTTTACTGATTGGTATCTTGGTAAAGTTTACTGTGCATTTGTGCAGGTCTTGCACAAAAGATTTGGTTATTGTTGACCTTTTTTTGCAGCTTCTGCCTTGCGCTCGGCATCCACACGAAGTAGGTAGTGTTTTTGATCTTCGAACAGGCCGTTTTGCTTGCGACATACAAGCACAAGCACAACAGCAAACACTGCGGAAAACACGTCGTACAAGATGTACTGAACTACTTCCTTTTGCAACTCGAATACCAACGAAATGAGCAATCGGCCAACTGAGATGCAGGCAAAGCTTGCAAACACGTACAAAATTGACCAGCCAACGCTATCGCGGATTTTTTGCTTGCCCATTTTGTGTAAAAGCAATGCAAGTAGTCCAAACAAATTGCCACCGCACACTATCACGTACATTGGCAACGTTGCCTTCAAAGCCATGCAGTAGGCAACACCGCTTAGAAATGCTACAATGCCGGCGTATGCACCCCAGCGCATGAGTACCAAAACAAAAATTGCGTACACAATTGTTACCGAGTACATTTGTCCGGGGAACCACTTTGTTGCACCAAGTGTTACAAGCGCCTCGAATACTACCGTCAAAAAGGCAAATATGGTAAGATCGGCAGATCGATATTGTTTGAAAGTGAGGCTTGGTGTTGACATGTTTGGTGGGTGTTCCTTGGTGGGTGAGTTTTGGTATACACAGGCAACTGCAAAAGGCATAGTATACCCATTTATATATACTTTAATTTTACATTATCCCACCCTGCAAAATCAATACCAAAAATGGATGATTTTTGACAAATTTTACACACTTTTATGTCCGTTTTGTGTATATCCATTTGAACATATATATTATAGGAACAGCCTTGTACCTTTTTGTGCATATTTTTGTAACTTTTTTGCAAAACATCTTTAATTTTGCCGTTGAGTGTAGTATAATGATTTGTAACGTAAAAGGACACAACATCACAACACAAAGGTAGGTAAAACAAATGCAATACTACGCAAATCCCCAAACAGACCTTCAGCAACTACTTGACAGTGCGGAAGTTGGCGCAACAATCTTGTTGGAAAGGGGCACATACAGACAAAAACTGGAAATAAACAAACCCCTTACCATTGTGGGGCAAGGGGCGGATACTCAAATTGTTTGGGACGACTACGCCAAAAAGATTGGCGACGACGGATTGGAGCTTGTTACGTTTAGAACCTACACAATTGCGGTGTGCGCCGACAACGTCACGCTACGCGACCTTGCAATTGTCAACGACAAAGGGGATAGCCCTACCCTCGGACAGGAAGTTGCACTAACTGTGTACGGGGATAACTTTGTGGCACAAAACTGCACGCTCATTTCCGAACAGGACACGTTGTTTTGTGGCCCACTGCCCGATGACTTGATTGCAAGATACGATGGCTTTTTGAAGGACAAACTGCGCAAAAAGAAACCATGCAAGCAAGTTTTTACCAACTGCACGTTGAAAGGTACGGTGGACTTTATTTTCGGTTGTGGTGACACTTTGTTTGAAAACTGCAACATCGTCTACCGCAACGATAGTAGAAAAAGTGGTTTTGTGGTGGCACCCGCCCACGCAAAAGAGCAAGAAATTGGGTTTGTGTTTTACAACTGCACGTTTGCTTGCGAAGATGGCGTTGGCAAAGAAAGTATCTACCTTGCACGACCTTGGCGCGACTACGGCAAAGCATCATTTGTAAATTGCGACTACGCTGGCCACATCACACCACTTGGCTTTGACAAATGGAACGATACAGAGCGTGACAAAACTGCACGATTTGCCGAGTACGGCAACACCCAAGATGGCCGAGTTGCTTGGAGCACAATGCTAACCAAAACGGACGCTCACAAACTGCTTGGCTACTTTGGAAGTCGGATCGTAGC